>DFKH01000113.1 GCA_002373815.1 Alphaproteobacteria bacterium UBA3650 | reverse complement strand
GCACCTGACTTTTAATCAGGTGGCCGAGGGTTCGAATCCCTCCGCGCTCACCATTTAGGAAGCCTTATTTTTCAAGCCTTCCGCAAAAAGACTCCTCGATCTGATCAGGGGTCTTTTAATTTTGCAAAATCTAATGAAATCAATAACTTAAACAAACCAACACCCTCTCAAAACACCCCTGTGTCACACCCCCTTCAAAAGTGTGATACAAAGTGTGATACATTTTTTTGCGACGCGCACCATTTTTCTTCACCAATGCATTTATGGTTGCGAAAAAATATTTTTTATTGTAGAGTTGAACTGCCTAGAATTGATGGCAAGAGGCGGTGGAAAAGAATCTCATTACATACAAACAACTATTATGAAGCGAGGACAATAATGGACCAACAACAAGAATTATCTAATAATATCAAGCAAATGCGTTTGTTGTTTGCTCAGGTATGTTTTGATGACTCTGATTTTCCATACGATCCATCAGCAAAACAACCCACTGGAGTTTATTGCATCAATGGTGTACAAATTGTTCGCAAAATATCTGATTCTACACCAACAAACGTGTTAAAACAGCTGTGGACCTTGTTTAAAAAGTTAGCAGGTCATGAAAAACAATTGCCCAAAGATGTCCAAGAAATGGTTATCACAATTCGTGCTAGCAAAGAGTTGTTTGAACAAAAAATCAATATTATAGTTGAACCCAATGCGACAGTTTTAAAACAACTAGTACAAACTGCGAAAGAACCCGTTGTTATTAATCAACAAACAACTCAAAGTCCTCCTACATCCAATCATTCCTCTTACTCAATTGGCGACATGTTTGATTCTATGCTACTTAAGGGCCATAATTGTCATTCTCATCAAGTTCGCAAAAGAAATGCTTTTGAACTTATGTTAAAAGGTGTTGGACTCAAATGGGGTGATGATTATTGCAAGTTCCACAACGTTGCCACCATTGAAAATATAACTAAAAATGTTTTGGCTATAGATGGGATAAAGAATGAAGGGAAACGCACAAGATTAGGTTTTATTAGAGAAATAGTCACATGCGCTTGCAATATTGAACCAGATATCTATAAAGTCAATGTAATAGCTAATTTACCAAAAGTATCGAAAAGCAAGCGATCACAACTTAAGCCACACATGCCTTATTCTCAGGATCAATTGCTTGCTATGTTTGATCCAAAGTATGACTTTTTTAAGAAAAATCCAGATGCTTTTTGGCTGTGTATGATTGGTCTGTTTACTGGTGCAAGGGCAAACGCAGCAATGACCTTGCAATATGACGATTTGATTAATGAAGAAAATTTGGACTGTATCTATTTCAGATCAAATGCCGATGTAAAGAGATTGAAAAATGATGCCTCAGAACGCAAAGTTCCTATTCACAATCAACTGTTGGACTTGGGCTTTGTAGATTATTTTAAGCGCAAGCAAAAAAAATTAAAAGCCAATGGAAGCGATTTTATTTTTTCTCACGCCGTCACCAAAACAGGCCAATACAACAACAAATACATGGATCGGATCCTGTTCCCATTCTTTAAAAGCATTGGTGTTAAAGGCGAAGAAGGTCGCGATGGACACGATTACCACTCGTTTAGGAAGGTAATATCCACCGCATTACAAGATGCAGGTGTTCCACGTTCCTATATTGAGCAAATCGGTGGATGGGAAGGCGTTGGAACAGTAGAAAAGTCCTATTCTAACCATAATTTGGCTCAAATTAAGGCCCAGATGGACAAGATGGAATATGATTTCTTGAAGCCCCACTTTGCTGAGTGGAAAAAAATTATGGCAAAAAAGCCCTAAAAAAGCCCCTCCTTTATAGAAAAAATGACTCTTAATTTTCTGGGGCATTTTTAGTAGGTACAATATATCAATTTGAAAACCTCTGCAAAAGTTTTACAGAGGCTGGTGAAATTTCATTGTTTTTTGCGTCACAATCCTATATAATAGATATCATGAAACAAAAAGCGACAGATTTGAGACAGTATTTCCATAGTTGGTTGGTAAGACAAGGACTTTCTGAAAAGACAAAGACAGGAAGAGCTGGGACAGTTTATGAATATGTTCGTTACATTGACAAGGTGTGTGATGTTGTTCAATCAAAGCACGATCATGACTCTTGGCTATGGCTCGCAAAAAACATCTACCCAATCTTAGGATTTTTTATTTTATGCCGAAAAGGTCCTGTTAAAATCAACAGAGAAAACAAATACCATTTCGATGGATTCATGACTGCTTTTTTCAACTGTTGGCAATACTATGATGAGAATGCACAAAAGTATCTTGTCATGCGAGCTACATATCCTGAAGGTCATATTTCCAGCTATTTGATGATTCAAGAAGTTGTCTGGGATAGTCTTGAAATAAATAAAAGTGAAATTACCCTCAAGCTAAATATTCTAAAAGCAGTTGCAAACAATGAAAGAAAGGCGCTCAAAAGGTTTTATCAATTTTTGTGTGATTGGTTTACACCACAAAAAGTAGAACAATGTGGTTTGGATTATTCTGCAATAAGGGATACGAAAAGCCAGATAGATACTTTAAAACGGAAATCATCAAAACAAGTATTTGCATTTAAAATTCATGGTGGAACGAATAAAAGGCCACCTCAGTTAGAACCAAACACAGGACATTGTGGCGCTGATTGGATAAGAGAATTGTTTGGAAAGGCATCAAGAGGTATGGCTATTCCTATAAAACCTGGTTCAACTGGTAAGTATTCGGTGCCTGAAATCAATGAATGGGTGAGGCATAACTTTCGAGGATCAGACAAGAAAGAAGGCCCGGAAATGGAAGAATGGTGGACAACCAAACGAGTTCTTGAAAAGACGGGATGGACAAAAGACATACTCAAACGCAAGAGAAGAAAGATTGCACATATCAGCTTATCGGAAAGGAAAATAATTTTCTATCCGCCAGATGTACTAAACGAGGCTCGTCAACACAACAAGAAAAAAACAATAAATTTTTAATAATATCAGCATATTAGTATATTTTTTTTACTTACACTTGGCGCATAAATGCATCAAAGGAATTGCATAATACCATATTACACTCCATATACTTGGCACCAGCGAAAGCTGTGTAAACAAAAGGAAACAAAATGACTGATTTAAATTTGTGCCCGATTGCGGCCGCTAATTGCAATCACCAACCTTCGCAAATGGTTGCCGGTTCAGATGTTAACGCGGTTGAAGATGGAGCTGTGGTTACGGCTACTTCTTCCTACGTTGATATCCTTCCACCGGAAAATTTGCCAGCACAGGCCAATGATAATCCACGTATTGAAGGGATTATTTTAGAGGCCGAATATAAAGTTGTAAACGTGAATGCAACAATCGAAGGTGATACACAGAAACCTGAAATTGCAAACGATAATTGCGAGCCACCAAAACCAGTTGATGCGATTGCTTTGGATACAGAGTCTTGCACAAAGGAAAAAGTAAGTGGGACAGGAAAAGATCGGGAAGATAATAAAATCGTCTTTACCCAGCCACTGGTTGAAAAAGCCATTTCAGAATATGGTTTAGAAGATATGGTTAAAACCGTTTCTCCTTCTGTATACACTTCGGGGAATAACAAAAGTGTTAAAGCATCCATTAAACAGTTGTGGTATGATTTGGCACTTAAGCCGGCTTTAGAGGCTATTCCCAAACGAATGGGGGCTCAACCAGGAAAGGGATTGCCATCAAGAGCTGTACTTCTTAAATATCTGTATGGTTTTGAACGTTATGACATTGATGCAATTTTAAAATTGGAGGAAATTTGGGTCAAGCGTGCCTGCAAGTGGGCTTTGAATAAAAATCGTCCAATCACACGTCATACCATTGATACTTTGAAAAAACAGTATGATGAAAAGAAGAAAGAAGCTAAAAAGAGGGCTGCCACTGAAGCAAAGAATAAATTTTTTGCGACATTGGTTGAAAATCCACAAAAGGCAGATATGGCTCAACTGTATAATGGTGCGATTGTGGATTTGACACAAATGCCAGATAAGTTTGATCCTGCAAAAATGACTTTGCCATTAGCTAAAGATGCCCTCGTTTTAATAGCTGTGATGCCAAAACAGTTACAAAAGGCGATGGATTTAATGAAATCTTGGGGGTTACGCTATGTGGATAATGTGGTATGGCAACGTAATAAAGTTAAAAGTGGATATGTTTGGTCAGTAAACACCCATACAAATATCTTGATTGGTGTTAATGGTTGTCCAAATGCCCCCATTGATTACACGAGGCTAAAATCTGTTTTCTTTGATGCCCAAGCCCAAGAAGAAAATCATTCGCCAGACTATTATTATTCTAGCTTTGAAGCTTTAATTCCTGGTGGTGCGTACTTGGAAGTGTTTTCCACGCGTCAATTCAGCGACCAATGGTTTGTTTTTGATCCTCGGGAGGCTGACAATGTTTAATCCACATAATTATCAGAACTGCATGTTTATCGCATGCAGTTCAGGGGTGGGGTCAAGTAAGCTGCATGACGTCGGTTACAATATTGCCTGCGGGGTCGAAATTTTGCCAGAGAGATTTTTGGTCCATCGATCCATTTATGATGTACAGGATTCTTGCAAAAGCTTACTATTTGATTTTAGTAAACATATCCCCGAGCTTGTTAATCTTTACGTTGAACGTCACATGAGGGGCCTAATTTTCACATTACCATGCCAACCATTTTCTTTGGCTGGAGGACAACATTTGGGTGATTATGAAACGTGGTTGTTTTTAGATGCTTTGAAGTTATGTCAAGAGATTGCAAAACGAAAAGATGCTGTTTTGGATTTTACGTTTTGGGAAAATGCACCGTATTTCATCAGTCCGAATCAATCACACATTATTACAGACCGTTTGAATGGTGCGACAATTTTGCAACACATCACTTCGGTTATGAAGTCAATTGGGCACGTAGTAAATGCGGATAAGATTGATGCGAGTCGCTATGGCACAGCTCAATCAAGGGTTCGTGGAATTATCCTAACACAAAGAGATAAAAAGTGGGAATTTCCTAGCCCGGATGAAAAGGTTTTGACCGTCCGTGATGCCATTGGGCATGGAAAGTTCAAGACGCTTGAATCTAATGGATGCGATCCTGATAATGAATTCCATCGGATTGGCTACATTAATCCATTACAAGCAGAATGTATACGGCATACGGCAACGGGATGTGCGGCTATTAATAATCCACCACCATATAAGTTTGTCAATATTGATGGTAGCTTGTGTCAAGGTTCACATTCTGGAGTGGCGGGACGCAATGAATGGGATAAGCCAGCACATACTATTATTCAAGGAAGTGATTCTTTGTGTGGTGATTGGACGCTTCATCCCGGAAATTTACAACCAGATGGAACCTATGATAATTCGAGATATTTTTCCGTGGCTGAAATCTTTGAACTTACCGGATTAGATAAGCGTTACATAGATGCAATTCCACCATGGGCTAGAAACAATGATGCGTTCTTGCGTGAATTATGTGGTGAAGCATTAATGCCAAACTTGGTAAATCGTATTTTTGCAAATAGATAAACAACAAACCTCTGTAAAACTTTTGCAGAGGTTGTTTTTTGATATTTGGAAATTTATATGAGGCAGTTTCAAAATTTTCGGTGTTCTATAAAAAAATGAAAGGGATTGAATTTTGAAGGATCGTTTGAAAACAGTTGAAGCATTCTTCCTGTTTAGGTTCGGAAAAAGGCGTAAAGATAATGAGAGGCTTCTCCTTTATCAATTCATAAGTATACCTCTTTCTTATTTAAAAATGGAGTCAAGAAAATGCAAAATATAATTGAAGTATCTAATGAAAAGCAAGAACAGACAATAAAAAGGTTATATGAAAATGGTTTTGTGCCTAATACATTCATTACCTTCAATCCCAGGCAACAAAATATCTCTGAACAGTACCTTGCATATCATTTTAAAGAAGTATTGGGAAAGTATTATGCAAAGACTCTAGGCAAACGGTACAACAAACATCCTGAACTTCAATATAAGATGATTGTGTTTTTAGAGCATGGTAAGAATAGAGATGTAGATGAAAACATGCCACATTTACACATTTTGATAGACCTACCTAAAGATAAAGTTCAAGATTTTTATGA
>DFKH01000005.1 GCA_002373815.1 Alphaproteobacteria bacterium UBA3650 | reverse complement strand
TTTAGCACCCTGCTTTTGCACGAAGCCGTTACTCCGCGCATGCTGCTTGGCTGCGGCCTTATTTTTTTCGCAATAATTCTCGCCGAGGTGGTGCCGGAGCTGGTGAAGGGGAAGAGACAATCTTAGCGTGTGCCACGTTTTTGTTGCTGGGAAGATGTTTTTGTGTGATGCATTTGTTGCATAAAAAATATCTGATAAAAAAGTTGACAAGTGAAAGAAAACTTCGTATATTAAATGTAGCGGGTGGTAACGCTAGCTGCTCATGCGAAGATTTTATCATGCCACATAATAATGTTTTATCCTTAATGCCAAGTTTTTGTCATAAAGGGTATGAGCCAAAAAAAAGACAAAGACTCGACTCAAAAACAAATGTTTTTAAGGAGAAAACATTATGGAACATATTGATTATTTTAAACTTCAAGCAAAAAATCTTTTAAAAGATTTCAAAACCCGCTTCTTTAACCAAGAAGAAAAAGTCTGGCAGTACAATCCAAAATTTTTCGACATCGAAAATATCTTTTTTGATTATGAAATTCCAGATGATAAACCTGATTTTAATTTTACCCTTATGAATGCACAGCATCTTATTGCAAAGATGGCTGATTTTGAAAATTGGAGTGAATTAAAAAATACTTCTAAGACAGATTTAAAATTTGCCCATATATTATTTGATAACATTTATAAGAGTGGCTCTAACGAATTTAATGCTTGCTTTCAAAAAATAGAGAGAAAAAATAATGTCAGGCTTTCTTCAAAAGAAAAAATACAGTTTTTTAAACAAAACTTATCGAATATTGTAGCAGAAAAATCACATAATCTTGGATTTGGGGAGCCTCTTTATCATCCTGCTGCATATCAAGGATTTGATTTTGAAAGTTCTGATAATCTATATGAGATTTCTTTAAAACCTCCTATTGGGTTTACGGCTAAAAATCCAAAAACAGGTCGTTATGATTTATCCATAAAAGTTGGCGAACATTTTTTTGTTGGAAGCGGCAATAATTTGTTTCTTGCAAAAATGGAAGCTGATAAAAAAGCTTATTTGTTTTTATGTTATGAAGAAATAAAAATAAGTTCTTCAGATTCGTTATTCGATTCAATTATTGAAGAGTCTGATGAATGGAAAATTCCAATTCGGTATTCAGGAAATACATCTTCTTGGTCTGATGAAGAAAAAGCAAAGTACGAAGCGGAATTTGAAAAAATATTTCCGAGCAAGGAGACAAAATAATGACTAGCAAAAATATAGATAATTTTACATGTGAAAAAGATTGTGTATATGAAGATGAAATTTATTCAGTTCGTGACAATGGTGCTGTAATGCGATATCCTCGAAGTACAGGAAGAAAGCGAAAGCTTGATAATGAATGGACTTTTGGAAATGTGGATAAAAATACTGGGTATTTACTTGTCGCAGGGGTACGAGTTCATAGAATCGTGGCAACAGCCTTTCATGGGGAAGCTCCTGCAAGGGAATATGTTGTGGATCATATAAACACAAATAAGCAGGATAACAGACCCGAAAATTTGCGTTGGGTAACAAAACTCGAAAACATAATACTTAATCCGATTACTTGTAAGAAAATAACGTTTTTGACAGGGCTGCCGATTGATTATGTTCTTCAACACATAGAAATCTTGCGTAAAATAGATTTGCCGCCTAATATAGCTTGGATGCGTACAGTAACAGCACAGGAAAGCAAAAATTGTTATGAGAATTTACTGCATTGGGCAAAAGAAGATACTGTTCGACCAACAGAAAAAAGAGGTCGTATAGGAGAGTGGATTTATCAAAGAAGATTCTTTTCTGGAAGTGACAAAGAAGGTCATTTGGTTTATACAAAGACGGAAAATGCAGTACATGATAAAAATAGAATTAGGCATCCTGCAGAATATCCATGCTGTCCTAAGGGAGAGCATGAACATACGTTGGAAGAATATTTGCAAAATCTGAAGAGAGGTGCATTGTTCTTTAATACAAACTATGCACATTCCTTGGTTGCAGAAGCAGCAATTCATGATAACGAATTGATTGTGAGAACAGAATCTGCTGTTGAGACGATAAAGCCTTATCATGTTTCTGTTATTACACTTGTGAACAATACTTTTGTTCATAAACTCTATAGGTCTTGTTTTAAGGAGGATAGTTCCAAGAAATATTTTACAATTCTACAAGGCAAAGAATGGACTGGTGGTGATGTTTTTGATGACTTTTGCTAGAACCCATGTTATAATTTTTTTAAGGAGTATTTGATTCAGAGGATAGATAAAATATTTCTGGAAAAGTGCTATAATAAAGCTGTGGGGGTAGGAAAATGTTTGAAGTTGAAACGATAAAAAACAAGTTGAAGCCTGTTTTCTCAAGTTACAATGTTGCCTCTGCAATATTGTTCGGCTCTTATGCAAAAGGTAACGCAACCGAAAAAAGTGATATTGATTTGATGGTGGACAGCAATTTGCGGGGGCTGCGTTTTTTTGCCTTTATAGAAGATATAAGAGAAGCTCTTGACCAAAAGGAAGTAGATGTCTTTGATGTGACCCATATAGATTCTGGTTCAAAAGTGCAGCAAGAAATTGCTTCTACAGGAGTAAGAATTTATGGATAATTTGGTAACGATTTCAAAGATGATTTTGCACATTGAAAAAATCCAAGAATACATAAAAGATTTGGATTATGAAAGCTTTTCTAAAAATGAAATGATAGTAGAAGCCTGTGCTTTTAATTTTAGCCAAATTGGTGAGCTTTCGCATAGGTTGGAAGATGGATTTCAGAAAAGTAATCCTCTGATTCCTTGGAAAGCAATTTATGGGATGCGTAACAAAATCATTCACGATTACGATGGAATAAATCTGAAGGTTGTCTGGGAAACTATTACAGAAGATTTGCCTGTGCTTGCAACCCAGCTGAGAAAAATAATATAGGCGCGGTTTAACACATTTTGCTATTCCTGTGGGCAGAAAGATGTTTGCAAATACAAGCACGGCCGGGATTGGAGGGGCGGCGTAGCCGTTGCGGAACGAAGTGGAGTAATGGAGCGGGAAGGGACCCGCGGAACCCCGGAAAGCCCTTCAAAAATGGCCTCCTTGCCATTTTTGAGCCCGGGTTTTCTTGCAAAAACCCGCGAACTTCTGCGCAAACATTTGACGCGCCGTCCATGGCGCTGCTTGTTGGACAAGTAAAAAATGGCAAGATGTTCTTTTTTTTGTATTTGCTTTAACTAGGCAAGTGCCGCAAAAAAAAAATCCTTCACAGTGCCGCAAAAATCAGACGTGGCTTAAATTTGTGGACAAATCCCATGACTTAATGTATAATTGAAAAGACGTGGGGATAAAAATGGAAGAAATCACTTACAAAACTACAGGCACTTGTTCTAAGGCCATTCATTTTGCGAAGGATGGCGACAAAATCACCAACATCCGCTTTGACGGCGGCTGCAACGG
>DFKH01000078.1 GCA_002373815.1 Alphaproteobacteria bacterium UBA3650 | reverse complement strand
TTTCAGAAACCTATTCGTCATTTTAACCAATATAATAAAAATGAATGTATACGTGAATGGTTTTTATCAGCCCCATGAATTTAATTCTGTACAAAATGGGGAAACCTGACGAAAAATATCTTCTACCTGTAAATGATGGACAAGCACATTCAAAGCATCTTCATAAAACGAGCAGAAACTAGTCCCAAATCGCCACCAGACACAACGGATGAAAAAAGCGAGCCAACCTATACCAAAACAGAAAAGTTGTTATATGGCGATTTAAACGAATTTTGAATTTGCAACTGTTTTTTATCAATATTGGAAAATTATTTTAGTAGAAATTTAAAGGACTAGATATTCTAAAAAATGTTGTTAAATTTCGTTAATATGTTTCTTTATTTTACCAGCTTTTTCACGTCTTTGGCTTGGGCTTTTTCAAACAACGCATAACCGGACTTTGTGAATGTGGCTGGTTTGATTTTACCTTCTTGCATCCAATAGCGAATACTGGATACAGGTGCACCACACAACTTGGCAAACTTAGCAATCGTCAACATATCCTTGGTTGGTTCCTTGGCATTTACATCTAACAAGTCTATTGCCATTTTCAAGGATCGGTTCAAAGCGGTTAGCATAAATTTGTAATAAGCGTCACTATCCCCCTTGGTTTGATATGTTTCAAGTGCTTGCAAATACCTATGTTTATCAATAGAACGGATTATCATGGGCGCGTATCCATTTTCAAGCAAGATAGCATTCATCAGCAAACGTGCAGTTCTTCCATTTCCATCAATAAAGGGGTGAATGGTAACCAAACGATAATGGGCATCTAACGCTTTCAAAACGGCATCATCTGTCTTTTGCACCAACCATTTACCAAAGTCTTTCATTAAATCTGGTACTTTCAATGGATTAGGCAAAACGGTTTGTGAGGCAGAGATACGAACACGCACAGAACGGTAAAAACCTGCGTTTGTGTCATCTATACCGGTTAAAATAATCTTATGAAGCCACAACACAAAATCTTCATCAATCTTGGTTTTATTTTTGCCTGCTTCTAACACATATTCAAAAGCTTTGGCATGATTGATTGCTTCTACATAGTCTTTGATGGGTTTAGATCCAGAAGTCACTTTCTCGTCAATAGCCAATTCTGTTTCACGACGGGTTAAAGTGTTGCCTTCAATCTTATTAGAGGTATAGGCAAGTTCGGTTTTCAGCCAAGCATCCAAGGTCTTTTGATTGTCTTTATTTTTCAAAAGTTGGTTCAGTTTGGCTTTGTTTTCCGCAATCTTTTGTTTAATTTCTTGCATAATGCCTCATACTTTATAGTTTCTATTTTCTATAACTATAAACTATTTTTATCTAAATGTCAAGCAAAAACTTTAACCTTTTTCATTTTTTAAAGTATAAAGTGACAACAACTTATTTTTGATCGTTTAAATATTCTTGAAAACGGCGAAGGGCATTTATAACTGAACTATGGCTCTTTTTTCCTGCTTCTTCTTTCCTGCCATTAGGACCGTAGTCTAAAACAATAGTATCAATTCTTTTTATTAGCTCAATTATGGATATCCCTTCTTCTTTACAAACAGATTCAATTCTTTTACGATAATCATAAACTGTACTTGGGTTTCCACTGGGTGTATGTTCTGTATATTCATGACTTTTTAACCATTGTTGGAAATCGTCTAATATTGCCATAAGAACTCCTTTCATATAACAGAGAGGAGTATATCATTTGTTTCAAGACAAAACAATATCCAATTTTAATATTCACAAGCAGTCATAATTGTTAGCACTCTATTTGTAATTGTTGGATCAGCTGGATTATCAGACAGAAATTCGTGATTTTGGTCGTAGTAATCTATCTTCCAAATAATTCTGTCGCCATGATAATCAAAGCTAGCGCAATCATGTTCAAGATATGGATCGTTAGCTGGTGTGAATTCATTAAAAGTTCTAACACGTTCCAATATATCAGCTACTTCCTTTTCACTTTTCATACGGATGCCTAGAGTTAACATGACGTCCCCACCAATAAATGTCTGTCTAAAAGCATCATTTAATTGTCTGATCTTATTTGTATCTGTCATGCTTACTCCACGTTAAACCATTCACAACAGGTAGCAAGCAAATGGTTATAATCTCCACTTGTTGCTTCTGCTGTAAAGGCTTCAATTTCTGATTCAGGCAAGTGGGCGCGTTTCATGGCTCGTCTGCAAATACCAAGAACATTGAACGCGTTTCCATCTTTACCAACTAATTCAACTGTAATTTCTGGATATTTAGGCATTAGCACCACCGAAACGTTGCAACAATAAAAACTTTCTAAATTGACGTAAAGCATTAATATAGGACTCATGCGAACGTCTACCAATCGTCCATTTATCACCCAATCGATCATACTGCTCCAAATATTTATTGATATCCGCAGACAACTGTTCAATGGTGATATTTTCTTTTTCAATAATTTTAGCTATGCGCCAGGGATAGTCAATGGCTGTACTAGGGCTCAGATTCGCACTGTATTCTTTGTATCCTTTATTGATGAGATATTGTTTAAAATTTTCTAACATGTTTTTTCCTTTCTTGTTATTGATTATCTTGAAAATTGATATGAACCTGTTGCATCATAGACACAGATTAAACTACCATCCTTGATTGCAACTGTACTTGATGTGAATCCAGCCAATTCACCAGTTCTTGAAAACAGATAGCTTCCATTTTCATCATAAACTTCCACCATAGTTCCATTTTGTTTAGCCATTCCAATTTTGTTTTCCATTTT
>DFKH01000074.1:10809-12447 GCA_002373815.1 Alphaproteobacteria bacterium UBA3650 | reverse complement strand
GCTCAAACATACGCTCAACCAGTTGGAAATTGCGACCGCAATGCCTGTCGCATTCGCCTTCGACACCCTGAGCAATTTCCAACGAAGGAACTTGGTCGAAGAAGGCATACCCTTTGTCTCGGCATCCTCTATTTTCTACTTGCCGTTCCTAGGCATCGCCTACCGCAGGCGAAAATACACCGCGTCACAGAAGCCGCTGAAAAAGGGAGAAATTCTCCCGAAATTGACCGCCTCGGCCCAGGCGTTTTTCCTGTTCATGCTGTACAAAGTCAAGGATTCCAAGATATCGAAAACCGAAGCAGCAAAGATGAACGGCCTTACTCCGATGTCCGTATCGCGCTATTGCAAGGAACTACTGGATCGTGGACTCATCAAGGAAACCAGGGAAGGGCAGACTATCCAGATAACCTGTGCCGCAACTGGAAGGGCTCTGTTCGACAAGGCCCTCCCTTACCTTGACAATCCCGTCAAGCGCGAAACCTATCATTTACCGTCACCGGAACTACTCGGCAAATTTCCTGCAGCAGGCGAATCCGCCCTTTCGCAGGTTTCCATGCTTGCGCCACCCGACAAGAAAATCGTTGCTTGCGGGCCCCGTGAAGAACAGGCAAAGGAAAAAGACGTTTTGAAAGAGAATGCCGGGTTCCTGAATTACCTTTACGCACGCCTACAAATATGGAAATACGATCCGACCCCCTTTGTAAAAAACAACCGAGTGGATACAGTCTCGCTTTATCTGTCGCTAAAGGATTCTCCAAACGAACGCGTTCAAGCATGCATTAAGGAAATGCTGGAGAAAGAACAATGGTAAACGGTCTCAGTCTATTCAAAGAGCGGTTTCAGTCATTCAATGACTGCTACACCGTAATCGGCGGCACGGCGTGTTCGATATTAATGGGAAATGCCGCTTTAGAATTTCGAGTCACTCAAGACATCGATATGATATTGCTCGTTGAATCACGGCAATTCAATGAGTTTGCCGAACAACTCTTAAAGTTTATAGACGATGGCGGCTATGAATGCGAAGAACGAAAGAACGGCAGCAAAAGACTCTATCGGTTTATCAATCCTAAAATAGCCGGATACCCCACTATGATAGAACTGTTCTCGAAGAACGCTTTAGACATGAAAGGGAACAGGCGCATTACTTATGTAAAAACAGACAAAGACCCATCAGGGCTTTCTGCCATGTTGCTTTCGGACGAATATTACAATCTGGCAATGGAAGGCCGAGAACAAGTTGACGGTGTATGGACTCTACAGGCATCTCACCTGATTCCCCTGAAAATGCATGCCTGGCTTAACCTGAAAAAAGATATCCAAAAAGGGAAGGTCGTCAACGAATCCGACCTACGCAAGCACAAATACGATGTTTTCCGTTTGCTGCTCCTTCTGAGCGAAGAAACAAATATTGATTGTGACGCCAAGATTCGCAAGGACATCTCCGCATTCATAGATTCTATGGAAAACGAGGAACTGCTTGCCGAGAACGTCTTTGGCGATTGGGCCCCGGAACAGTTCCGAGCAAACTTCAACAAGGAACAAGACTTGGAACGATTAAGGATGATATACTTAACGTAGCAAAGGCGTTCCCCGGCTCGGTTGGCCCCTGTCACCCTTCGCCGGGTCGGGCTATAT
>DFKH01000074.1:0-10737 GCA_002373815.1 Alphaproteobacteria bacterium UBA3650 | reverse complement strand
AGGCGCCCCGTGCGCGCCTGCGGCACCCCCGCGCCGCTCTTGCAACGGAGCCGCGCAAGCGCGTCTCCGCCCCAAGGGGTCACTATCCCTAACGCGGATGCGGGGAGGATTTTTTTCTCTCTAGAGATTATATATTAAATTACAGATATTAGAACAAAAAGGATCTAGTATGAAAGTAGAAATAGCTGAAAACATGCTCTATTCTTGGCTAAGACATTGCATGGGCTGTCAGATTGTTCAAACCAATTTCAAGGTGGCTAAACAATGGAAAAAGACGAAAGAAATGAAAGAGTTGTTCGATAAATTTGAGGTTGATAAGCGTTTTGAGGATTGTCATTTTGGGCAAAAATTCAAGTCTGTTTTAGACGCTACTGAATGCGATTTGTTGGGAATTTTATTTAGTAGTAAGAATAAAATTAAAATTTTTGCTTATGAATCGGCATTTCATGAAGCAGGAGCGCATTATAATAAGAAGGAAAAGGATAGCCGTGGTAAAGTAAAAACAATAAATTATACAAAGCAGAAGATAACGCAAAAAATCTTTAAGAATTACTTGATGGTAAGGTCTTTCTTCCCAAAAGGCGAAGTGGAACTGGCTTTTGTTTCTCCTATAGTATCTGACGATATTTTAGATAAAATAAAAACAAATCTCGATAATTTAAAATCGTTTATTTCCAATTATGATCATGATACTAAAAAAATAACAATAAAGATTTTTGCTAATGACAATTTTAAAACAGAAATATTTCAGCCTCTATCGAATATAAAGAAGATCGCTGACGAAAGTGAATTATTTGTCCGTGCTATTAAACTTTGTAAGATGATGACAGAAGATAAACCCAAGAAGAAACCCAGAAAGACGAAATAGAACCTGAAAAAATAACATTACGATAATAGACAAAATATGTCCAGCATCAAATATAAAACAGAAAGAAATCAAAGCCTTGTAGAAAAACTCATTGAAAATGCAAAGGAGTATTGGCGGTTCTGTAAAAAGGAAAATAGCCGTTACCTTTCCTGGGAACACTGCTATTCCGTTTTTTGCGATGCCCGAAATAAAAAATCCTTGACCGAAGTTGACAAGGACCAGCTTTGCCTGCATCTGGCATTTTATCTTGCCAGTTGGGGTATGTATCGTGGATCATCTTTCCTTCTACAACAGGATTATAAAATCCACCGCAAGGTTATCGATGCAATTTTGGATTCGGATAAACGCCTTCAAGGTGCAGGGTGCGAAGAACTAGCCAATCCTGAATTAAATCATGCGTTATGGAAATTATCAAATGGTATCACTGAATACTATTCACGTATTCGAAACGACGTTTCCAATATGCTAGAAAAAGAAGAGGCAACATCCAATTTATCAACGATCCTAATAACAAAAGTCCTTTTGGGAACTTTGGGATGTGTACCTGCCTATGACCAATATTTCGCTAATGGTGTCGCGTATGAGGAAGTAACGACAAAAACATATAACAAAGCATCCTTGGACAATCTCATAGAATTCTATAAAAACAATTTCGATCAATTAGAAGAATATAGGCAGAAACTGCAAAAGGGAAACCTCAAATATACGCAGATGAAATTACTTGATATGGCATTCTGGCAAATTGGATTTACATCAATAAAACTTGAACTACGGGAAGAATCCGATGAAGTCATTGAAGACGCAATCATTCAACGCAAAAGTATTGAACTGACTTTCAAAGACAGTGTCAATCGTTTTATTGATGAAAAAGGGCTAGATCGCAATCACCTAATACAAAAATGGCCCCAAAATAAGAATAAGATCATATTGATTAAAACAACTGGGCCCGGATCAATAGAAGGGAAATTTTTTTGACGTGAAGTCGGACACATCAAAAGATGTCAAATGTGTCCTAACTTTTTTTTGCATAGGTATAGCGGAAAATGACATAGTTGTCATTGTTTAAAGTTCTTTTGTTTATTTTGAATTTCGGAGCCCGTGGTGAACCGTCAGGCTGATGTCCTTGATGAAAATCGCTTAACACATCCTTGTAATTTATATGGTTAAGTTCTATAATAGACATTTTTACAAATTTGACTTTGGCTTTCATTTTTGATTCATACGAATGCTCGCCTTTTTTATATTTTGGGTCGATTTTTTTGATAAGCTGAAGCCTAGCATGGGCTGCCTCATAATTGTTTTCAGGAGAATCCTTAATTGTCTCGTGTTCGTATATAACGTACCAAAATTTTTTATACCGTGAGATGCATTCCACAAAGTTTTTCTTATCATTACCAGGCGCCTCTTTTTGTGAAATGGTACTTGCTTTCAGATCGCCGTAAAAGTCGTCTTCATCAAATCGGATATCGAAATCTAGATCTCCGTCACGTTTCAATGAATTGCCGACGTATCTCATTTGGTTAGTCAGATGATTGTCGGTTGTAAATTTATCGAACTTGTATTCTAGGAACATTCCTGCCCACTCGCCCTTACGCCATTGTGACCACTCATTCTTATACATTTCTTTGATTGTGTCAATAGCTTTTAGCCAACGGCCAAATGCAAAATCATTATTGAATTGACGGAATAAGTCAAATAGGCTTGTTGTGGGGAGCCTTTCGCTAGTTAGATAGTTATAGAACTCGTTTTGCGTAAGAACTGTTATGGTATTTCCGAACTTGTCTTTTTTAGTGAAAGTTCCATATTTCATGCCCTGATACAGGTCGTTTATGTATACGTGTGCCGAGGAGTTGTGTCCTTTTTTTTGAAGATATGTGTCTTTATGAAAGTCAATGAATATAATATTTTCGCTATGATCCTCGCCTTCGTAATGGTAAATCCCAATATACCGGACATCCACATTTGGGCATTTTTTTTTCATGTCTTTTGTGTACTGATTGAACCATTTGGGTAATTGAACTCGCTTCTTGAATATTGGATGCGGATTGCCCAGATAGGTGCAAGTTCTTACTAGGAGATGAATAAGTTTGCCTTTTTTTTGAATTCAATCGCCCATTTTCTTGGTGAAATTTTCACCAACCGACAATTATCTACGCCTAGAGTGGCTATGAGGCATTTCTTTTGTTCCGTTGGAGTTAGCGGTTGGTCTTGCGCAACTTCAACACTCATTCCAACTGTTATTTGTTCATTTTTGACATTCACGGGTATGCAAGATGTCATTCCTAACGCGGGAATCGGCTATTTAGTTTTAGATTTCTTGTTCGTAGATTCGAGCATATGTTTTGCAAACAACTTAATACAATCTACGTTGACAGAATTACCAAATTGCTTATATGCCTGTGCAGGCTTCTCGTCAGGGCGGAAGGTGTCAGGAAAACTCTGCAAGCGCGCGCACTCTCTGGGCGTCAAATACCGGTGTCTTAATCCGATTATTGATGTCTGAACAATTGCCACCAATGCCGGGAAATAGGAATTAACCTTCACCCTGATTCCAGAGGGGCGTAACTGGAATATTTGCTTCCATATATCGGGACGCTTAGTCTGCCCAGCTTGCCACTCTAGTTTTGCCTTTGCACCAAAAAATAGCGGGTTCTTTTTTGCTTTTACCAGCCATTTATCAATAAACTTTCGGTTAGACACATAAAGTTCATTGTTTTTTCGGATAAAGTTCTGCTTCCAATCGGGATACTGCGCTAAATCTTCACTCGGGTCAAGATCCCGCAGTCTGTCCGACCATATAGGGAATCCAGGCAATCTCTCTACCTTGATGGACTGCAGGAACTCATTCCACAGATCGATGAGTTCTTCCATCTGCGAAGAAATTTTGTAGTCCTTCACATTAGGAATGTCTTTGTCGTTTTCCAAAATAGACTCGATACTGCATGCAGGCATCTTAGTGTTGTCGAAGAAGAAAGGCATTATGTCGCCTACATCCTTCCTTACACACATGATGTACACCCTTTCGCGGTGCTGCGGAATGCCGATGTAATGGGGACTGAAAATGACGGGATCCGGTAGGAGATTGTAGCCAAGTTGTTTCAGTCTTTCATGAATAACCCGCCAGGTATTACCATGATCGTGACTTGCAAGATTGCGCACATTTTCTAGCAGAGCAAACTTGGGCTTGTGATATTCGAGAATTCGACAGATATCAAAAAACAAAGTACCCTTGGTTTCGTCTTCGAATCCCAATCTCTTGCCAGCCTTGGAAAATGCCTGACACGGGAATCCCGCGCATAGGACGTCGTGAGCGGGGATATCGGAGGCTTCGATTTTTGTTATATCACCCGCGGGTTTAATGCCATAGTTAGCTTCATAAGTTTTGCGGCAGTCGCTGTCGATATCGCTCGCAAATACGCATTTACCACCTAGAGATTCCATCGCCTGATGAAAACCGCCTATGCCGCAAAACAAATCAATAAATTTAAACTTCTTCATTTTATACGTAAGTGTAGCGGAAAACGACATAGTTGTCGTTATTCAAAACATCTTTGTTAATGTTGAATTTTAGAGCCCTTGGGGAACCATCTGGTTGATGGCCTTGATGGAAGTCTTTTAGTGCGCCCCTAAAGTTCACCCTATTCAACTCAACAATAGACATTTTAACAAATTTAACTTGATTTTTCATTCTCGTCTTGTACGAAAGGTCGTCCTTGCTGTGTTTTGGGTCAACGCTCTTGATGAACCTGTTTCTTGCACGAGTGGCTTCGTAGTTGTTTTCCTCGCTGTCCTTGATGGTTTCGTGTTCGTAAATGATATACCAGAACTTACCATATCGGTAAATGCAGTCCATCAGGTTTTGCTGGTCATTGCCGGGAGTTTCTTTTTTCGTGATATCGCTAGCTTTCAGATCCCCGTAAAAATCAGCCTCGTCGAAGCGAACATCAAAATCAAGGTCGCCGTCACGCTTCATTGAACTGCCGACATATCTCATCTGATTCGTCAGGTGTTCCTCGATAGTGAACCTATTGAACTTGTATTCCAGGAACCAGCCCGCCCATTCCGTCTGACGCCATTGAGACCATTCGTTCTCGTACATTTCCTTGATTACATCGAGGGCCTTTAGCCAACGACCGAACGTAAAACCGTTGTTGAATAAGCGGAATAGGTCGAAGAGGTTTGTCGCTGGGTGACGATTGCCAACCAGGTAGTCAAACATCTTGTCTTGCCGAAGAACCGTTATCGTATTCCCGAATTGATCTTCTTTGGTAAACACCCCATATGTCATCGCCTGGAAGAGATCGTTTGTGTAGACATGAGCGGAGGAGTTGTGCCCCTTTTTTAAGAGGTATGTGTCTTTATGAAAATCGATGAACACGATATTTTCGCCATGATGCTCATCGCCATAATGATATATCCCGATATAGCGCACATCCACTTCCGGGTGTTCTTCCCGCATTTTGGTAGTATACGCATTGAACCACGTAGGCAGTTGAACGCGTTTCTTGAAAATCGGGTGGGGATTGCCTAGGTATGTACAGGTCCTTACAAGAAGCTGAATGACCTTGCCATCTTTACAGAACTCAAGTACCCACTTTCTTGGCGGGACTCTTATCAGTCTACAATTATTAGCACCCAGAGCATTTATGAGGCATTTCTGCTGCTCTTTATCACTAAGCGGTTGATCCTGCGCTATCTTGAGATTCATGTCAAGAGTTATCTGCTCACTATCAACGTTCATGATATTAACCTAATTATTTTCCCTTAAACAGTCTTACTATATAGAATATCTGTCTTAAATATAACAATGAAGCATGACAAAATATGACTTCTTCAAAAAAAAATAATTCATATAGCCGTTGGCAAATCGGCAGGATGAGCAAATTTGAAAAAATCGTTTCATCGCATCAACATATAAAGAGTTCTCGCAACCGTTCTTCTGGAACAGATTGTTTCTCCGTCAAGTCCATTCTATATGACAACTCTGATAGGCATTCAGGAATTGTTTCAAACGGGTTAATTTCTTTCGTATCATAAATTTCTACAGAATCAACTATAAATTGTCGTGTTTCGGCATCAACTTGGGAAACACGTTTTAGTTCTGTTTCAATATTAATAATAAAATTTAGATTTTTAAAAGCATTTTGCTCTCTTTCCATTTCCGCAATTAAAGTTCGTAAAGTTTTCCCTTGGTATGATGAAGTTAGATTTACCGCGATTAAGAAATTTGGTTCGTCGTTAAATAATTGCGAATGTTTTAATAATACAGAACCATCTTCCGTATTCGTTGTTTTTACTTCAAGATTGGCATTTTCTGTTGAGAATTCGTATTTGCTATTCGAACCGTTCCTGTGCCAAAAGGGACTTATATCAAATCCGTATTTTTCATAAATATACCGCATTACTATCAATTCGCCAAAAAAACCCAGTATATTTTTGAATTTTTGTTCACTTGGCTTTTGGAATATATTGATCAAGGAATAAAAAAAGTTGGCAAAATCTTTTGAATCAACATACTTAGAATGTGCGATGCACAAGTTTACAAAAGAGTCTAATTCGCCATTAGCATCCTCTTCTAAGAATGTTAATAGATTATAGTAACCAGTTTCAAAATTTTGGCATTCACGTACAGATAGAATTTTGACATTTGTGTTTAATTCAATAAATTCGGTTTTTATATTACCAATTCCTTTCCCTTCAACATTCCTTGCCATATATATAAGTTTCTTGTTTGAAACAAAAAAGCCGGAATTATTTGACAACTTTTCAATTAGATATATATCATCATCTTCTGGCGTTTCCATCAGTTTCTGTCTGACTTTATTAATCATAACGTTTTATCCTTTGCAAAGAATGGCTTATGTCCAGGTATGTAAAATGCAAAAACAAATTGTGTTTTTGTATCCAATACATTTATTTTCCCATTAGATTTATAGCAGGGCTCTAAATAATATATTTGTATGTTAACTTCATTAGTTTCAATAAGAACCTTTGCATCACCTAAATAATTAGATTCAGTTTCGTCAGATTTTCGTCTACCTTCTTGAAGAGCTTTTATTCGCGTATCATTTAAATATAAACTTCTTGAGATAGCATGTCCATCAGGTTGCATTCGAAGAACGTAAATTTTTCTATCGCCTAGAATTTTACTAAGAACGTCTTTTTGTATCGCTTCATCCTTTTTTTCAAAAATGCCACTCATTTTATTAAAGATGGAGACGATTTCTTCACTCGATGTTTCCGTATATACAGCGGTTTCCTTGCCTATAGTACTTCCAATTGATGTGGACACCCATTGTTTTCCCTCAATAAATTCTTTAACAATGCTGTTGTTCTTCTTTACATCTTTATCATTATATACAATATTTCTTTGTTTCTTCCATTGTTGGTAAAAGGAATATCTCCTAAATTTTGCTTTTGTTTTGCTTGTTGGAGATTGTCTTGTTTTCTCTGCATCAATTATTATATCTTCAATATTTAGGGAACCGTTTTCAACCTCGCTAAACTGTTCCCATATATTATTGTCTATCTCCGCAAGATTGGAAAATTCTTCTGAAATCGTTTTGGTCGTGAAAACCTTACAAAGGTCAATATAACGTTCCCTGTACCCAAACCATCTAGCACGTTGCAAATTGGTGTCCATATTTCCACCACTATTCGCCCATCTGGTAAAGTAAGTTGTAATAAGGTTCTCAAACGTGATGCCTCTTTGCAGTAAATCTCCACCAATATAAATTTTATAGCGTTTTAACTTTTCATTCCCCTGCGTCTTTTTTCCTTCACTATTTTTTAAAATAACATTCGCTTTTACAACAATTTCCTTAATCTCTTTTTTTAAATCATCAAAGGGAAATTTCTTCTTATATTTATCCTCTAAATATACATCATACACATCCTTGAAATCCTGATAATACAAATCTAGACAAGAATCTTCGTTTTTTAAACCATTTTTATAATTATCAAGATAACTTGTTATACATGTATAAATTCCCTTATGAGTGGAAACTTCCTTTACAGTATGTATAATCATATCGCTGTATTTTTTTGAACTTTCCGTCTCTATCTTAATTTTTACAGCACTTGCAACAATGAAATAACGAATGGCACTTTTTAGTGATTCCGGCAAGGAGGACATCGAATCCTCATCTGTTTCATCAATTACTTCTATTATATGATTATCATCAGTCAAATGAAATACATCACTTCCCACATACCCAACACCCGGATGAATCAAGTGAATTGACGCTGGTTTTACTGCACTATAGTCATCAAGATAAATATTGGCTTGCGGTGTTGCTGTCACGGATAGGTATAAAGGATCTCTAAGAATTTCCTTCATTTCAATAATCCGCTTATAAGTTGCCGAAGCGTTATTTTCTTTATCTCTTGCTGTATTTAAACTGGCTTGGTCCCCTTCGTCATCAATAATGAAAGTCTTAACTTTGGAAAGATCCATCTTCTTCAAAGTTTCATTTACTTTGCCCATTGCCACAGGGCGTTTCATCGAAATAAATATTACAGGTTTAGAATCCAACAATTCCGTCCAAGCTTCTTCGGTTATTTCTGAGTCTGCATCTTCTGCTGTTGAAAATATTGCTGGACAGTCCGAATCAAAATCTGGTTCGTCCGGAGCATCAAAAGTTTTGCGGAATCTACCTGTGGTTTGTTTTAACAAAGAATCGTCGTATCCACCATAAATAACAAGGAGTTTGTAACCATTATCAAAAGCAAGCGCTGTCAACAATTCAAGATTTGAAGTTTTACCCGATTGTACTTTGCCAACCAGCAAGGTGTTATTTGATAGATTACTATCATTAATTTGATTTAACAAACCCGAAAAAATTTCAACTACATTTTCTTTAATATTATTTGCCCCAATATCTCCATACGATATCCTGTGCTTTTCAATGATTTTTGTTGCAAAACGACCAAATACGATAGGTGGAATATGCGAATTTTTTTCTACAATATATTTTTCCATAATTATTTTAATCCTTCATTTTTCCTAAAAAGTCATTTAATTTATTTGTAATTACGCTGGGAATAATTTTTCGCTCGCTTCCCGCATCTCTTTCAGCAAGTCTAATGGATAAAATATAGGCGGCAACAAATCTCTCCAAGACGGATTTGAAATCCGTTTTATTTATATATGGTTTGAAAAAAGGGTGATTTACATTAATAACAACATTAGAACTCAAATCATCAGGATTTACATGTTTTATCCATACTTTAGAATCAGATCTTTCCCAAGAGATAGTCATTACATACGACTCAAACAGGTTTATTGGAATTGTATATTTTCTTGGGGAGGCCAATGACTTGGCTTCAATTTCATTACTTTCTTCAATATACCTGTCAAATTCTGAATTTTCATCCCTTGATGCTGAATCAGGCGTATTCTGAGAATGTTCTTTTTCTTCATTGCTAGAGTTTAGCATTCCCTCAATCGATTTCTTCGATTGTTTATACACTTTTTCAGAATTATCATTCGAGAAATCTTCCTCATCTATCAAAGATTTTTTCGTTTTCTTTGCAATACTTATAAACTCTGGTATATTTTTTTGCAATTCACTTAAGAAGGCATCTTCGAGGCCGTCATCCCATACAAATCCATCTTTTGCCTGATTTACAGGAAAATCATCCAAATCTAATTCACCAAATAATTTCAAGGACACTTCGCTCTGCTTCTGCCCAAAAATCATCTTTGGCTTATAATTTAAATCATCTAAGTCGCCGCCAACGACAACCCTATTTCGCCTAAATAAATTTAATCCAGCTTTATCATAACCGCCTTTTTTTAAAATGCCAACAAAACCTTTTACCGTATATTTCGTCTCTGAAAAAACAAATGAAAAATCCAAATCCTTTCTCCACTTTTTCCCTTTATATTCTAAGCACTCATATGGAGAAAATTTCAATGGGGAACCATTAAAAACAATAGCGACCTTACCACTAGCCAGATCTCTTCTATACATGCTCTTTAAAAGATTGGCGGTTTTTTCATTTGCAATCTTTTGATTAAGTTTTTTAGTTAAATCTTTTATAACAACTTTCGTTCCATGACTAATTTTTTCCACCTTTTTTGTAATAATTTGAACAGAATTTTTCCTTTGCTCTCTCAACTGCGCAATATTTATTTCTGTATGGTATTCTTCATCAGAACCCAATTCAGAACTCGTTACCGACCAAGTATTCCCAAACCAACTGGCAGCAGTCTTTAGTCCCATCCCAAACTCGTTTCTCCCCCCCTGAATCGTGGGTTTTGAATCGAGCCGGACAGCCCTAAAAAAATTTGCTTTATTCATTCCATAAGCATCGTCTTCAATAGTCAATACATTTGTTGTAAAATCATAATTAATATTAACTGTAACATGATCAATTCCATGCGCAATCAATTTTTCTTCATTCGAGAAAAAAGATTGCGTTGAATTATCTACAAACTCAGCAATTGCGTACCATATTTTGTAGTTCAATCTTGAAAAAACACCCAATATTCCGGCTTCTGGCTGAATATTTAATTCCTCTGACGACATCCTTACTCCATGGTTAAAACTGGGAACAATGATCTAGTTGTTGACTTTTTCAAAGCATCCACAATCAGATCTTTGTAGGCATTGCGGTTACTATCGAAATGTGCATCCAAGCATTTCCTAAACATCTTTGCATTTTCGCATAATTGATTAGAGTATGTAATCATATGTTGCTTTATTGTTATGAAAATACATTATTTAAAAGAAAGGTGATTTTGTATACCCCCAAAAACACGAAATAAATCATAGTATCATCCTAAATTACCCCGCATCCCCGGGTTTTAGGGGCGGAGCTCCTAGGAGAGGGGGTGTCCGGAAGATGCGAGGAGATGGCGGCTC
>DFKH01000041.1 GCA_002373815.1 Alphaproteobacteria bacterium UBA3650 | reverse complement strand
ATCTTGTACATATTGGGAATCATCAATAACAAACCTTGAGAAGCGGTATAAGTTGTTGTCATTGATCCAGCTTGCAATGCGCCATGCACCGCACCAATGGCACCAGCTTCAGATTGCATTTCCAACACTTCAGGCACCTTACCCCAAATATTTGTTTGCTTACCGGCCGCCCAAGCGTCTGCCCATTCGCCCATGGGGGATGATGGCGTAATTGGATAAATAATAGAAAGTTCATTTAACTTATAAGCCACTGTCGCAGCGGCTTCGTTTGCATCAAGCATTTTTGTTTTAGACATATTTTTTCCTTTCAAAAATTGATAAGCTTTTTATACAACTTTTTTATGGAAAATGCAAGCCCCTTAGCTATATTTTTATATCAAAAGAATAAAAAATATTTGTAAATAAATTACCTAGATAAATCAGAATCTGGACGATTAGGTTTTACCCTGTGAAACACTTCTGCCTTTTGCTCAGTTTTCGTTTGCACCACTTCTGTATTTTTAGGATAAAATGCCACATTAATAATGCCATTCCAAGTAACATCACCCTTTTTATTCTTTTGAGCCGCTAAAATCTCATTCAAAACAGGAACTCCTGTTTGGCTCAAAATAGGAGTGAAATAATTTGTAAAACCTCTCCACATACTATGTAACGTTTCATTATCTGGAGCAGACTTACATAAATCCACAGCAAAAGCAGAAACAACATACCTTTTCAAATTGCTTTCATAAGTAACACGTTCTTCTTTTGACATATTCATCGCTTCTTGTAAAGCATCGCTATCCAAAAATCCATTCTTCACCAAAAACTGTGCCGTCATTAAAATTTTAGCCGCCATCCATGGCACCAAAGTTTTTTCTAACTTACCATTTATACGTTGAGTACAAACAGGATGATCAGAAAAATCCAAAAGATCGGCAAAACTTTTGTGAATTCGAAACCAATTAAATTTTTCCACGGCAGATTGCGTTGTATTTAAATTTAAGTGCCATAAATTATTCTTAATTGGAGCGGTCATTTTACTCATCCACAACCAACACGTCTTTTCATCTTGTGGCAAAGAAGCTTTGTCTGGAAATTCATACTGTCCCACCAATTCATCCATTGCACTTTCCCATGCCCCTTTATCATGGTGAACACCTTCTATATACAAAGCATCAGCCAATTGTGTGAGTGTCTTTTTTACGGCACCTAAACGAAGTAATAAATTTTCATGATTTTCCAACATAAATTCGACACGATGCGGATCAGCCAAAAAATTTTGTATAGTTGCTTTGGGTACAGATATAATCCGAGGTCTTTCATCATCTTCATCAAAAGAAAAACCTTTTTGTTTTTCATTAATTAAATCTTTTTGCCAACGATGAACATAATGGAAAAGCATCTCTCCTTCTGCTGGATGAACAACGCCACACAAAGAATACAGCAAATCTTCATTATCTTGCATCTTTTGTTCCATAAACCATTCCGGCAATGAATAGGACTTTTTACGGCGTGGTAACAATTCATTCAAAACACGATTTTGTGTTTTTGCAGCTGGCAAAATTTCACAAGAATTAGCCCCCAAACGATAAACATCCGTCCACAAAAAATCTGGCTCAAGTCCCTTTTTATTATCGTCTTTCTTATTAGGATTATTGTGTTTGTTTTCTTCAGGCATAACAAACCTCCGTAAAAAATTTCACTAGGTAGCAGTATAGCAAATTCACAAAATTATGTCAAGTTTTTTATTGTCGTCAAATACAAAAAAGCCCCACATCTCTGCAGGGCTTTTACGATTGTGTGGATATATTTATTTCTCCAAAATAGCTACACCGGGTAAAGATTTACCTTCCATCCATTCCAAGAACGCACCACCGGCAGCAGAGACATAGGTCATATCGGCTTTCACACCCGCTTTTTTCAGGGCTGAAACGGTGTCACCACCACCCGCAACAGATGTCAAAGCACCAGCCTTTGTTTGATCAGCCACGACTTTGGCAATTTCGTTTGTGGCTTTGTCAAATGGCTTGATTTCAAAGGCACCCACAGGGCCATTCCAAATCAATGTTTTGGCATTTTTAATCACATCCGCAAAGGCAGCCACAGATTTTTCGCCAATGTCCAACAAAGGCTTGCCTGCAGGCAAAGCATTGACATCGGCTGTGTGTGCTTCTTGTCCCTCAGCAAAGGCATCTGCCCACACTAAATCCACAGGCAACACAATCTTGCAAGCACCCGCATTGGCCAAAATGTTTTTAGCCGTATCAATCATATCGGGCTCCACCAAAGAACCTTCCCCCATTGGAATACCTTGTGCAGCCAAGAAAGTATGTGCCATTCCGCCACCAATCAACAAGTAGTCCACCTTTTTAACGAGGTTACCAAGCAAATCCAACTTTGTGGAAACTTTACTACCACCTACCAAAGCAACTGCTGGATGAACAGGATTACCCAAAGCCTTATCCAAAGCCTCTAATTCTTCTTGCATCAAACGACCAGCACCATTAGGCAATAAGTGAGCCATCCCTTCTGTGGAAGCATGGGCGCGGTGAGCGGTTGAGAACGCATCATTGATATAAATATCCATCCCATGAGCCAAACTTTCAGCAAACTCACGATCATTGGCTTCTTCACCAGCGTAAAAACGCAAGTTTTCTAACAACACAACTTCACCTGGTTGCATAGCTTTGACAGCGGCATCACGCCCCTCACCCACACAATCATCAATAAATTTAACAGTCACACCAGCTGCTTTTTCCAACGCAGGCGCCAAAAAAGCCATAGAAAATTCTGGATTCTTTTGCCCCTTTGGACGACCAAAATGGCTGGCCACAACGGCTTTACCACCATGTTCTACAACATATTTTAAGGTCGGCACGAAACGATCAATACGGGTTGTATCTGTGATTTGACCATCCTTAGCGGGCACATTCAAGTCCGCGCGAATAAAAACTGTCTTACCATTAAAATCAAAATCATCCAAAGTTTTAAACATTTTTCTTTCCTTTCTTTTGTTAAAATAAATCGTGCTTTTATTTCTAATCTTTTTTTACAAAAAAATCAAGAAAAATCCTAAAAAAAACACCCCCGATTTTTCAGGGGTGTTTATTCTCACACACAAATTTTACTTCTTTTTCTTCACAGATTCGTTTTGCTTGAAACCATCCAAAATCCATTGAACAGCACACGCTAACACAAAAGGCACATAGAACAAAAGAAATGCATATATCAAATACGCAAAGGCAGCAAAATCAAAATAACTCACTTTTACTTTTTGTGCCAAATATTTGCGAGCACTGTAACAACTAGCAGAATCTCTTAACCTTGAACAATCTGTATTTTGTAGATCCTTAGTATGTTTCCATGAGCCAAATTTAGAACGCCACCGTTCAAAATCTGTTTCCAAATCGCAGAAATTACATTTATATGGATAATTTTTGAAAATCAAACGTTGTTGTTTTGTTGAACCGAATACAACCGCATCACGTAAATTTGTATGCTCACTCACATATAATTTGGTTGCAAATAAACAAGCTGGCACAAGTGCCAACAACACACCCAACACAAGGCACAACCGACGGGCCCCAACATTCTTTAAATATGAAACCATAAAGACATCTTGAACAAGTTTTTTCATGTTACCTCCTTTATTTTTTCTCTTCTAGAATACAATGCATTGCATCTTATGTCAACACAAAAAACACCCCTGAAAAAAATCAGGGGTGTTACTTCGTGCTACTTTATATTAAAAGTGATATTGTGCGCTCAAACCAACACTGTTAATCTGTGTATGATATGTTCCACGAATCACAGATGCTCCTCCTTTATTGGCAACACTATTTACCCGCGCTTTGGACCAGAACATATGGAAATAACTGACATCAAATTGCCAATTACCTTTCATATAACTGGCACCAATGCTGGCAATCCAACGGTTTGCATCCGGCACACGAGCTGTTCTGTGTTGTGGATCTTTTACAGCACCTTGATCGTACGCCAAACCGGTGCGAAATGTTAAATTTTTACAATAGCGATAATCAACACCGCCCGAAATTGTCCATGTATTCCGCCAATTTTCATTAACTTGCGATACACTACCGCTTGCTGTTGATTTAATGGATAGTAGGTCAAAACGACTCCACCGTGTCCATCGAGCCATTGCAGATAAACCAAATTGACCAATTTCTTGATATGCCGTCAATTGAATATGTTCGGGATCCACCAATTTTGTACTGCTAATACCTTCTAAACGACCAGCCAAAGGATGCCGAATATGGTGTTTTCCTTTGATATTTTGTACGATCGGCGAACGATAAGCCACCCCCAAACGCGTTGTCTTTGTGGGCTCAATCATAATACCAGCGTTCCAACCATGCCCCCAACCATCAGCATTCATATCAGATTTTCCCTCTACTGCTCCAGGGCTCAATGTATTTGTTAAGCGAGCCTCCATGCGCTCCAAAATGAAGCCACCACCAATACTCAGCCATTTTAAAGGTTTCCATGCCAACGATGGGTTGATATCAATTGTTTTAATTTCGCTGACCAAAGAATGTGTTCGACCAAACCATGATTTATTGTAATATGTGCCCAAACCAAATGGAACATATAGCCCCAAACCTAAACGCCAATTTTCGGAAATAGCATATTGTCCAAAAGCATGAGGAATTATTTTAAAATTACGCAATTTACCTTTTGAACCCGCCGCACCATTGCTCAACGATCCATTTTCTAAATTAGAATGTATATCTATTCCCATTGAACCTAATTGCATACCAGACTTTCTCAAAGTCATACCCGCGGGGTTAAAGGCCACTGCAGAATAATCGTCACCAACAATACCTGCCCCCGCAAAAGCACGACCAGCATTTGTCACAGAGTATTCTTGTAATTGATAACCACCAGCCCAAGAAGCTGTAGAAGTCAATAATAATGACACAAATAAAGTCGTTTTAAGTTTCATTTTTTCTCCTTTGTTTTATAATTATTTCACTTTTATGACACAATTATTACATTTTTATGACAAAATTGCAAGAAAAAAATTTATATCCACAAAAAAAGCGTCCCCTATGTTGAGGGAACGCCTTTATTTTTATGTATGTAAGCTTACAGCAATTTGCCCATAGCAACGGCTGTATCCAACATACGATTAGAGAAGCCCCATTCGTTGTCGTACCAGCTCATCACACGCAATTGTGTACCACCCATCACTTTTGTGCCATTGGCATCAAATGTGGAAGAGTGTGCATCATGTGTAAAGTCAATGCTGACCAATTTTTCTGTGTTGTAGCCCAAAATGCCTTTCAATTCTCCTTCTGCGGCAGCTTTCAAAGCGGCATTTACCTCATCAACAGTTACTTCTTTTTCCATAATGAAGTTAGCATCCACTAAAGACACATCTGGTGTTGGCACGCGAATCGACACGCCATCCAACTTACCGGCCAATTCTGGCATCACCAAACCGATTGCTTTTGCAGCACCAGTCTTTGTTGGAATCATGCTCATTGCAGCAGCACGAGCGCGATATAAATCCTTATGCAATTGATCCAAAATCTTTTGATCATTTGTATAGCTGTGAATGGTCGTCATAAAGCCTTGTTTAATACCAAAAGCTTTTTGCAACACATAGACCACAGGAGCCAAGCAGTTTGTTGTGCAAGAAGCATTGGACACAACCAAGTCTTCCTTTGTCAATGTGTTTTGGTTTACACCATACACGATTGTTTTATCAGCACCTTCAGATGGTGCAGACACCAACACACGTTTTGCACCAGCATCCAAATGGACTTTGGCTTTTTCTTTTGATGTAAAGATACCTGTGCATTCAAACACGATATCAATGCCCATTTCACCCCAAGGGAGTTGTGTTGGATCTTTTTGAGCAATCACGCGCGTTTTTTTATCACCTGCCAACAAGTATTCACCTTCGGCACGAATGTCCATGTCCAATTTTCTGTGGACAGAATCATATTTTAACAAATAAGCATTGGCAGAGGCGTCACCCAAATCATTGATGGCAACGATATCCACATCTGTGCGGCCAGATTCCAACCAAGCACGATACACCAAACGGCCAATACGACCAAATCCGTTAATAGCAACTTTTACTGTCATTTTTCATTATCCTTTCATAATTAAACATACGACTTCAAAATCGTAAGTACGATATAAGCATATTTTTTGATAAATTGCAAGTATTTTTTAATAAATGGCTTTCATTTGAAAACAAAAAATCCCCTTCTGAAAGAAAGGGGATAGTTTGCCAAAGCAACAATTAGCAATCGCACATACACGAGTAAACTTTTTTACCCTTCGCATCCTTTGATGTTGTACAGTTTGTACAGTTCTTATAGCGCTTCTTAATCCAAGCTTGGCTTTCATGAGAACCCTGTTTGCATTTCTTTTTGGCTACTGATTTCTGGGCTGCTGATTTCTGGACTACTGATGCCTCACAGGTTTTCCCTTTCAATGTATATCCCGTTTTACAACCTGTTACGGTCACGCCATCGCAAGTAGCATTTGCAGGACACTTTTCGCAATTAGCTACATTCCAATATTCGTTTTTATCACAATTGGGGGTACAATCACGCCATGTTCGCTGTTGTCCATTATAGTATGCTTTGTGTAACACTTTTCCTCCCATACTATAGCCTTTTTTACAACCCGTTACTCGTTCACCATCACAGGTTGCATTTGCTGGACATTTTTCACAATTGGCCGTTGCCCAATATTCATTTTTATCACAGTGCACAAACCCCATTGAGGCTGTACTACAGAAAAATGCAGCTCCTATCATGGTCATCATTGTTATTTGTTTTAACTTTATCATTTTTTCTCCTTTTCTAGTTATAAAAAAACACCGCTATAGGCCCCATGCCTATCAGCCAGTGTTTTTAAGTTCATTTTAAGCCGGTCGCTACCTGCCCGTCTATGAAAGGCTAAGCAATACCCCCCTCCGAATAAAAAATAACCCTTATTTATCAAATACTTATTTTGATAAATTGTATTTTTCAAAGATGAAGTCACATAGCATTTCATAGTGGTAGTATAACATACTCGCCGACATTGTCAACACATATTTTGACAAATTTGGGCTTCCATGATATAATGAAATTGTTGGATGAAAGGAGTCCCTATGGAACAAGACAACGAACAAATCAAACAACAATCGGAACGGCACCTCAAAGAACTTCAAAAACGGCGCGAACTTGAACAAAGACGCGCCGATTTTTATACCCACAGGCAACGCGAACTTGAAAGCGAACAAGAGCAAAAAAAGAACACGCGCGAGGAACGGATTAAAAATCGACAAAATTTAGAAGAAACCATCCGTCGCCACCGCGCTCAAGAAGGACGCTAAATCCAAAAAACTCTTGACAAAAAACATTTTTTGTCCTAGAATAATTGCCGATTTATTGTAGGAGAAAAAGATGTTAGATATTGAAATTTTTAGTATTGACAAGCCCATTTATGAAAATGGCAAAAAAATTGGAAGAATTCCACATTTATCTATTGGTAGTTATACAGCACTTACAGAAAGAGAACAAACACTTCTTGAACAAAAAGCATCAACACCATCTCAAGAAATGTTATCCACATTCAACCAATCAATTCATTCCATTGGAAAACGTTTCTATGCGGCCAATTTGCTTATTGAATTGGCTGGTACACGTCATTCCAAAGCCCAAAATTACCTTTTAACCTTATTGCATCAACTTTTCCCAAATGAAACGAAAACTTTGATGCAAATTCAAACTGAAAAAAATCTTTTAAAATCATCCATTTCCGAACAATTTACACCGGAAGAACAAGTCAAAATGATGATGATATTAAAAGAGACGCACGACCAAAACAAACGCAACAACAAAGTTTCACCAGAAGAAGATGAGATTTTTGCACGAGGGATTGCCGAATGTGTCCAAACACTCAAAGACCTTCCAGAACACAAAAAAAGTCATTTGATTCAACGATTGTGTATCAGTGGCACTCATCGTCACTATGAAGCGACCTATTCTCGGTCATAGATTGGCCAATTCCCTTGAACAACATCATCAAGGGTTTGCAAAGATTGTCCCATCAAATTGCGATACACCCAATAGTTCATCAAAATGCGTTCTACAAAGCCACGTGTTTCTTTTGATGGGATAACCTCTAAAAACAACAAAGGATCATTTTGATAATCCATTTTGTTTTTCCATTTATTTAAATTACCAGGTCCAGCATTATATGCAACAGCCAAAAACATTAAATTGTTTTGAACTTGAGGATAATCCAATAACCGATTCAAATACGCCTGCCCTAAACGCAAATTATATGCCGGCTCCTTCAAAGCGTGTTTTGAAAAACGACATTGTAAAAATTCAGCCAATTCTTTTGCAGTATCCGGCATAATTTGCATCAATCCCAAAGCACCGACATAGCTTTCGGCACGATTATTAAAACATGATTCTTGTCTAACAAAAGCATACACCAAAGCTTTATCCAACAACCACCCTCCTTGAGGGGACCATTTAGGCATAGGATAACGCACTTCCTCGCCTTGCAAATTACCAGTCAAACCCTGCAAAACATCATCAAACTTATTTTGTTCTGAAATCATCATTAAAAGCCCTTTGGCATCGTCATCAGCTTCTAAATACAACTTCGATAACTCCTGAGCCGCCCAATCATCTTTACCAATCTGACGCAGAGCATAAAAACGTTCCAATGCAGGATGCGAAAAATTTGCAATAACTTCATCTGTTGGAGCAATTGGTGCATCTAATACATAATTTAAATCTTCCCCCAAAGCACGAAGAGCCAACATACCATAAAAATGGCGTGGCAAAGTAGCTGCCTGTTTCAAATAATATACAACCTTACCGTATTTTCCAATCGCTAAAAAAGACCTTGCCGCCCAATAGGCCGCCCGAATACGCAATGGTTTTGCAGCTTCTTCTAAATCAGCTAAATCCGAAAAATAATCCGCCGCCTTTTCAAATTGTCCTTGCCGCCAACTAGCCAAGCCAGCCACCCACAATGATAATGGTACTTCATCACTTGAATATCTTACAGCTTCACCAGCCATTTTTAATGCCTTTTCGTCATCTCCAGATAAAATATAACTAAACGCCAACGCAGTACGTGCCTTATCCAAATCAGTTTCTTCCAATGCTCGATAAACAGATTTATCATCTAAAATAGAACAAGCTTTCTCTCTTTGTCCTTTATTTAACAAGCGAGAAAAATCACGCATTTTTTTGCCAATATTTTTTTTACGGTCATCTTTTAAATAATCTAAACGCAACCCAGAAATTAAATCAATTGGCTCTTGACGAGAAGGAGCTAAACACGCCTTTGTATTCGAACCAAACAAACCTTTTGGCCGTTGCATATTTTTCACTTTCTTTTGATTGCCCAGCGCATACATATCCACGGCCACAGGCAAATCTGAATAAGTATCCATCCATTTAATGATTTCTTGTTGAGTTGTCTTGTATTTTTTCGAAAAATATCGATCAAATAAAACATATCCCATCAATAATTTGTTGGAGACCTTTTTTTCCGTTTTGCGAGCTGAAGTTATTTGATTTTTCTTCTGACTAGCAAAAATATCCTTATACGCTTGAATATCTGCCTTTTTCAAAACCTTACTTGCTGGAGCAGCCTGAGAGCTCCCCACATAAAAAACAATTAAAAAAACTAAAATAAAGCGTTTAAACACCACAAACAAACCTATTCACCGCGTAAAGGCAAGAATTCAACTTTCTTTTTACATGCCTTTTCGTCCATGTCTGGGATCTTACAAGTTTTGATGGTCATTTCAGGCATATCCATAATATGTTCACAAGACTCTCCCATCAATGTAATAGTACCCGTTTGCTCAGCATCTTTAACCAAATTACGCACATTGTAATTTGTTGTTAAATCACCATACTTCAAAACAACATCCAATGCAACAACTGGCTTTTTCATAGTACTCAAAACTTTCAAAATACCAAAACAATAAGAAAAGTTTCGATTAGGCGTCATTGTTGCTTCGGCATCTTGCATATAAATAGTAATTTTTTGTTCTTCATCTTCCTCTTCTTCCTCTTCTTCCTCAGTCGCTTCTTCTTCAACTTTCTTCTCTTCAACAACAGGGGCAGCAAATAAATCTGTTTCTTGTTCTTGTACTGTTTCCACGCCCAAAGAATCTGCCATATCTTCTTCTGTCAATGTTTCTTCTACACTTGTTTCAACCTTTTCAGTAGCAACTTTTTCCTCAACAACAGGTGCTGGCGCAGTATCTGGTTCTACCTTTTTTTCAACGTTTTTTGTACGACCGCCTAATCCAGCTAATTCAGGAAACAGGTCCTGTGCGGCAACGGAACCTGCAAACAAACAAAGTGCTAAAAGTAAAATTTTTTTCATTTTCCCCCATCCTTTCTTTGACTTTTATATTTTTATTGTTTAGACTATACACTAGATAAAAACAACTGTAAAGGAAGAATTTAAAAATGGCAACCTTTTTTTTCTGTGGCATTGGCGGCATTGGGATGAGTTCCATCGCGTTGTACCTTAAAAAGAAAGGACATACGGTGCTTGGCTCAGATCGCTCTTTTGACCAAAATAAAAATATCGATATGAAAACAAGATTAGAACAAGAAAACATTGTCCTCTTTCCTCAAGATGGAACAAGCATTTCACCTTACATTGACACATTTATTGTTTCATCCGCTGTCGAAGATTCTATTCCTGACGTAAAAAAAGCTAAAGAATTGGGATTACCCATTAAATTACGGGCTGAAGTATTGGCAGATATTTTATCAGAACATTTTGGAATTGCGGTTGCAGGGACAAGTGGTAAAACAACTGTGACGGCTATGATTGGTCATATCCTTTATACGTTAAAAAAACACCCTTTGATGATCAATGGAGGCATTTCAGAGAACTGTTATAAAGGCCTCCCCCCTTCCAATATGCTCATGGATGGAGACGAAATATGCGTCATAGAAGCAGATGAATCTGATGGTTCAATTGAACGCTATACGCCTGACTTAGCAGTTCTGACCAACATCACCTTGGATCACAAAACATTAAAAGAAACACGCCCCTTATTTAAAAACTTTTTAACACGAACACGTAAAGGGGTAGTAATGAATTTAGACGACCATGAATCTCAAAAATTAAAATTGGATCGCCCAAACATCATCACATTTTCCGCCAAAGGAAACAAAGCAGCTACCCTTACCGCAACCAATATAAAAGAAACAATTGATGGCATATTTTTCCATTTAAATGGCGAACCAGAATTTCTCCCCATGATAGGACGACACAATATTGAAAATGCTCTAGCCGCTGTCGGGTTGTGTATGCACTTAAACATTTCCATCAAAGAAAGTATGAAAGCCTTGCAATCATTCTTGGGTACCAGACGTCGCATGACCCAAATTGGTGTCACAAATGGCATCTATGTTTTTGATGATTACGCCCATAATCCAGCAAAAATACAAGCCGCCATTTCTGCTTTAAAGCCTTTAACAAAGCGTGTATTTGCTATTTATCAACCGCATGGATTTGGCCCATTACGTCTGATGAAGGATGAGTTGATAAAAGTATTACAGCATACACTAGATGAGCAAACTGAATGGATTATGTTGCCTGTTTTTTATGCAGGTGGCACTGTCAATAAAGATATTTCATCCACCGATATTGTTATGCCTTTGCAACAAAAGGGCAAAAGAGCTGTGGTCTTAAACACAAAAGCAGAAGCATTAAAATATGTTCAAACACGTGCATGTCCTGG
>DFKH01000088.1 GCA_002373815.1 Alphaproteobacteria bacterium UBA3650 | reverse complement strand
ATTTGTATCGACAACTCTCATCACACAATTTGATGACATATATTTTTATCCTCCTGAATATTTTTGTCCACTGAATTATTATACAGGAGAAGAAAGAATAACCGAAAATACATATACAATACACCATTACGCCGCATCATGGATAAATCCCTATGATAATCTTCCTTTTTATGCAAAAATTTGGAAATTCCTACATTTACCTGATACGGATATCCGAGGGAAACTTTTCGGGAAGAATAGATAATGAAAACACTTCAAATCGTAATGCCAATGGCGGGGGAAGGCTCGCGCTTTATAAAACAGGGTTGGACAACGCCTAAGCCTCTAATAGAGGTCGAAGGATTAAAATTATTTGAACGAGCTTTAAATAGTATTCAGATAGATCAAATAGCTGTTAAACATAGTTTTATAATACGAAAAGAACACGCTGATAAATATCATCTAGATGCATTTTTAAATGAAATATTTCCAGACTCCAAAATTCTCTTTATAGAAAAAACGACTCGAGGAGCGGCAGAAACTTGCTATTTAGCAGCAAAAGATTTTCCGCAAAATGATGCGTTACTACTTTTGGATTGCGACCTAGAGTTCAAGAGTTCTTGTTTTTTTCAAGCAATAAAGGACTCTACAATAACAGACGGTTCAGCTTTAGATGGAGCACTCGTATCATTTAAGGCAAATTCACCAAGATACAGTTACGCAAAAGTAGACGTAAATAGTTTTGTCACTGAGACTGCCGAAAAGCAAGTCATTTCAGAAAACGCCCTGTGTGGCGCATATTATTTCTCTAGAAATGCAGTTTTTTTACAGGCTGCAAACATCTTGCTCAACGCATCAGAATATCAAAACAAAGAACTTTATATTTCGTTGCTTTATAACGAGATGCTGAAGTTGAATAAAAAAATAAAGTTATTTCATACAGAAGAATATCATTCATTTGGAACTCCAGAAGAAATCAAAGAATATTATGCCTGCATCAAATGATATCAAACTGGTCATTACGGACTTTGATGGGACGTTGGTAAATACATTCAACGCCAACCTTAAATCGTACAAAATGGCATTTGATATTATTGGTATTCCGTTTTCAGAAGACTTATATGAGAAAAACTTTGGGGTTCGGTTTGACGGGTTGATGGATGCGTTTGGAATAAAAGAAGAAAAAATAAGAAATCTTATAAAGCAAAAAAAGGCGCTTTTTTATAAAGAAAATTTGAATCAAATCGTTTTGAATGAACCGCTACTTGCCATTTTAAAATTTTTCAAAACGCAGAACATTAAGATAGCCCTTGCATCAACAGCGAGCCGTCAAAACCTATTAAATGTTCTTGATTTTTTTCACCTAAATGCTTTTTTTGATATTATTATAAGCGGAGAAGATGTGAAAAACGGGAAACCGGCACCAGATGTTTACTTGAAAGTCCTAGAAAAAGCTAATGTTGAACCAGAAAACGCTATAACGTTTGAAGACACATCTATCGGAAATGAATCTGCTAAGTTGGCAAATATAAGGTGCGTAGGGATACATTTTTTCTAATATGAAAATCTTGATAAAAGGAAATTCGGGTTGTTCTATTGAGATTGTTCAGAAAGGAACAAATCTCATCCTTCAAAAGGGCTCGTCAAACACAGCCTATATTCCTCGATTGATTAAACAATTTGAAAAACAATCTCAATTCGATGCGCCTTCAAACAACCATATAAAGATTCCTGCCATATATGAAATTTGCAAAAAGAGTAATTCCGTTATAGGCAAAATGGAGTACGTGTACTCAAAAAATTTCATAAATTTTTTTGAAACAGCAGGCTTTGAGCAAATTCAACATTTTGCTAAAACGATAATTCAATTTTTAGATTACGAGATTTCTCATTCGCCTCGTAAAAAAATATGCCCTAAAACATTAATCTACAAAATAGACTCTATTGGTCAAAATATTTCTACAACAGATAAGACATCTCAGGAGCTATTAAACCGCGTCGCGAACGAGTGTCGTTCTCTTACCAGCATAGATATTCCGGTGGGTTTGTGTCATGGAGATTTAACTCTTTCAAATATTCTATTTAATGGATCTGATTGTTATTTAATTGATTTTTTAGATTCTTATATCGAATCTCCCTTGATGGATATTGTCAAAATAAGGCAAGATACTTGCTTTGGATGGTCCCAACTGATGTGCCGTCAATCGTTTGACAAAATTCGGCTGAGTTTAATATTAAAAAAAATTGACTGTCTTGTTGATAATCATTTTAGACAATACAAATGGTATGTTCAGTATTACCGAATTTTTCAGATTATCAATTTTTGTAGGATTCTTCCGTATGCTCGGAGCAAACGCGTTGACGTTTTTTTGCGAAAGAATATAGAGTTGTTGTTGAATGGGGGTGACTATGTTTAGCCTGATAGTTCCTATTGCTGCGAAATTTGATTGTTCTTGCTCAAAAGCGCCTTTGCTTTTTCGGAAGAATAAGAAGTCTTTGTTTTGCGTCGAATCCATTCTTTCCCTAAAGTTTAGGGAAAATATTTCTGCAATCTATTTTACAACTCTAAAGAATTATTCGACTAAATGGAATTTGAAAAAAAAATTTGAGAGCGAATTTAAAAAGCTTGGTATGAAAAATGCAAAACTTGTAGAACTAGATAAACCAACGCAATCGCAACCAGAAACCATATACAGAACTATCAAAGCGGAAAACATTTCGGGATCTTTTTTCATAAAAGATGCGGATTGTTCGTTCAGCTGTGATATTATTCCTCAAAACGCAGTTGCCATCTATCCGTTAGAAAAACTTACATGGGTAAATCCGCAACATAAAAGCTATGTTTGCGTAGACGACAATTTTTATATAACAAATATCATTGAAAAACGGATTGTCGGAAATTTCTTCTCGGCGGGAGGATATTGCTTTGATGATTGCGAAGCGTTTTGCAATGCGTACGAAAAATTTAAATCTCCCAAAGGGTTGTATTTATCGCACATAGTTTACTCGATGCTGTTAGAAGGACGTTCGTTCCGCCCCATTGAGGTGGAAAACTATATTGACTTTGAAACGATATGGAATAATAGATGAAAAAAGAAATTCCAACAATAGTAATTACGGATGTTCCAGATTTGTGGAGCTATTTTCAATATTTCCTTCTGGCTCTGTATATTCTTGAAAAAAATAAAAGAATTAAATTAAAATTTCAGACGGATTTGGCTTTTACGCTTTCTAGAATTCTTCCTTGCCAAAAGCCTTGTCTAATCGCTACTTATGGGATGAAAAAATTCACAAGTAAAGTAGGTTACAATTTACGCGGTTTTATCTCGGTTAATGGGCGAATTAAAAATTTTTGTATAGATATTGCTGATACACCATATTTATTCGATGTTGATGATTTGAACAATGTTGATTGTTATTTTAAAATGCAGTGCCCAAAAGAGTTAAAAAAAGAAGGCTTTATGCTCACTGATTCCGTGTGCATCCCTTATGAATCTCATCAAATTTATGCAGATGGAAATAGAACGGTAATATCTGATATTGATGAATACGCTAGTAAAATAAAACCCTTAATGGTTGGATTTAGAAGATTAGCTTTAATGAATTCTTACAAAGAATTGAAAAAGGGGTTTGACAATTATAAGCAATCTCAAATTGAACATAAGACACAAAAAGCAATGTGCTATTTTGGAAATGCTCAAGGACCTCTGCCTAATAAAAATATTACTATTCTTGACGTAAATAGCGAATCTGATTTGATGGGCTATTATACCGAAATGCAACATCCGAATGAAAAAAGAAAAATTATTGCAGATATTTTAAATAAATTGGGTGCAGATTATGATGCTAGAATCATTTCTGACGGGAACGCTGACTCTAAAGCATCAAAGAAGGCCAATTTGGTAATTCCGATAGAAAAATTTTGCCAGCACATTTCGAAATTTCAATACAATATTAATATTTCTGGCTATCGTAAAAGTATTCCCAATAGATTCGTTGAAAGCTTTATTGTTGGTACGGCCATATTTACGGATAAACTTTCTTTGAAATGGTATAAGCCTTTTGGCAAAGAGGTCGTTGAAACGGAGGAAATGGGCTATAAGAAAAATGACTCAATAGATTGGGAAAAAGTCAAGAACGATATTATAAATCTTCCCCAAATAAAAAAACAAGATGTTCTAGAAGAGTTTAATTCTAAATGGGCCCCAGAACCATTAGGAAATTATATTCTTGAAACGTTGCTGAACACTTTTAATTAATCGCCTATGACAAGTTCTTCGCCTCTTGTTTCAGTAATTGTACCGGTTTACAATGTTGAACCGTATTTACGGCGCTGCTTGGACAGCATCGTCAACCAATCTTATACTAATTTGGAGATCATTCTCGTTGACGATGGCTCTCTTGACAACAGTCCTCAAATATGCGACGACTATGCTGCAAAAGACAAACGGATTATAGTCATTCACAAAAAAAACGGAGGTCTTTCTGATGCAAGAAATGCCGGACTTGATGTATGCAAAGGAGAGTATATATCATTTGTAGACAGCGATGATTGGGTGGATGAAAAATATGTTGAAAAGCTATTTAGCTTGATAATTGAAGAAAACGCAGATATTGCCATTGGAGAAAATTTGAAAACTGATGGAAAAATCAGCGCGAAGCAAGAAAATGTCATTGTCAAAGCATACTCCACTAGAGATGCACTATTTCATCTTTTTAGAAAAACACATATTGCATTCGTAATTTCGTGCGGAAAGATATACAAAAGGAATTTGTTTAAATCCATTCGTTTTCCAGTAGGAAAATTTCATGAAGATGAGTTTACCACCTACATACTATTTTACAACTCAAAAAAAATTCTCTATACATCTCAAATCCTTTATTACTACTATCAACGAGTTGGCAGCATCGTCTCAACAAGGCATCCATGGGATGTTCTTGAAGTTTTTGAGCAACGCTATCTCTTTTTCAAGGATAAAGATGAAAAAGACTTACTACCATTATTAATCAAGCCCCTCTGTTGGCAACTGTTATGTGCTTATTGGTTTGAATTAAAAAGAAATCCAAACAAAGCAAATAAACACCTTTCTGATTTTCAAAAATACACTAAGGAAAAATGCTTTTCTCAAACGCCTTTATTTCATAAATTCTTTTTAAAAATTTTTTCCAGATTTCCTTTTCTATACATTCTCTGCAGAAAATTCCCTTTCCACATTAGAAAGGAATTCTGATTTATGATTGAAATTTCCGTCATCATTCCCGTTTATAATGTCCCACTAGAGTATCTACGAGCATGTTTTGACTCGTTGGTCACCCAAACAATGCAAGAATGTGAGTTTATTGTTGTTTCCGACGGGGCTTCTGATGTTGAGTGCTCTATTTGCGAAGAATATCGAATAAAAGATTCTAGGCTCAAGTTTTTTAGGCGGAAACATGCGGGTGTTTCTGCAACTCGTAACTATGGTATAGAACAGGCTCATGGAAAGTATATAACTTTTGTAGATAGTGATGATTGGCTTGATGAAAATGCTTTAGCCATTTTATATTCACTCATAAAACATAGTGATGCAGATATTGTTCTGGCAGATGCCGAAAAAATGTGGCAAGACGGAAGAAAAGAACGCTTGGTGAATTTAAAAAAGGAAAAGAAAAAGCTTAAGCTGACTAATATCCCTGCTTTTACAGTATGGTGCTATGCGTTTAGAACGTCTGTGATAACGGAAAGAAATATACGATTCCCAGAGAATCTTCGTTATTCTGAAGATAGGGCTTTCATTTATCATTATTGTTGTTTTTGTCGATGCATTGCGACAACTTCAGACGTTGTATATTTTTATAGACAACATGAATTAAGTGCTTGTCGAAATAATCAATCCATTGATCATGTTGCCCAGCAATTTATGGCGGCTAGCCTTATTGGAGATATTCTTAAGAAATATTCTGTTTTGCCCCCGTTTGCGATATGTAAGATAAAAAATAGAATTGCTCGAATGGGAATGAAAATCTATTTGAAAAATCATAGTATGGTTGTTAATGCTCTATCATTGGAAAAGCTATTTTGTGATGAAGTATCTTCCTCTAAATTAAACTTTCTTTATTGTTTGGTTCTCTCCAAAATTGCCGCTGTTTTAGAAAGCTTTTTTAAGGTGTAAACATGTCTATACCCAAAGTTATACATTATTGTTGGTTCGGACAAGGAGCGTTACCCCCTCTTGCGCAAAGATGTATTGCATCTTGGAAAAAATTTTTCCCTGATTACGAGATTAAGGAATGGAATGAAGACAATTTTGCTGTAAATGAGATTCCATATACAGCACAAGCCTACAAGCATAAAAAATATGCCTTTGTCAGCGACTATGCTAGATTCAAAATTTTATACGAGCATGGTGGAATTTATTTTGATACAGATGTGGAAGTCATTAAGCCGATAGACGACATCCTTGAAAAAGGCCCTTTTTTCGGCCTTGAAGATAATCGTGATGCGTTTGCCTGCGCTCCCGGGCTTGGATTCGCGTGTGCTCCTGGGCTTGGCATATTGAAAGACATGTTAAACCTGTATGAAGCGTTGAACTTTGAGCTTGTTCCTGGGAAGCTCAACAAAAAAACAGTTGTTGAATATTTTTCTGAAATGCTTTTGGAAAAGGGACTGATTCCGAGGCCTGGAATCATTGAATTTGAAGGTTTTTATGTTTATCCATCCGATTATTTTTGTCCAAAACCATCAGAATTCGGTAAAATACAGATTTCAGAAAATACTCGCACGATTCACCATTATGCGGCATCTTGGATAGGACCAAAGCAACGTTTTGCAAATTTTATGATTCGTTTTTTCGGGAAAAAACTGATTATGAAATTATGGACTTTGATAAAGTGATTTCAGTTTTTTATAGCAATTGTTGATGTTGTATTGGTTGTCATTAATTTCGATAGAACGATTGACTTTTGTTGCCTGAAATTGTTTTATTTTTTTGCACCAAGGTTTAGTGTCTTTGAGTGCTAGTGGGCAAACATTTTGCGCTATTATTGCTTCTGTGGTAACGTTATTGCTTACCACACAAGGCAAGCCCGAATATTGCGCTTCAACAAGCGTCAAAGGTAGCCCTTCCCATAACGACGGGAACGCAAATACATCCATCGCACTATAGAACGGAGCCGGATCCTTTTGTAAACCGGCAAATATAACAGAGTCTGCTATTCCTAACGCTTCAACTTTCTGCCGAATATTGTCTTGCAGAGGCCCATCACCGAGCAACAAAAGCTTTGCAATCGGTCTTTGCTTGTGAACCTCATTAAATACATCAATCAAGAAATCATGATTCTTTTGCGGATAAAATCGCCCTACATGTCCGATAACAAAATCATCTTTCTTGAGTCCGTACTGTGTACGAATTTCTTTACGAGCATTTTCATTAAACCTATATCGTTCCGGGTCAATTGCATTCGGGAGAATAGTCACACGACCTTTGGCAACTGCTTTTTTTCCCCAACCGTTAATCGCAGCGGCTTCACCACAAGCGAGCCAATAAGTTGCGAATAATTTGCAGGGTATGCGGAATAAAAAGCAAAGGTGATTCCGGGCCAAAGCCCGGAATGACGAGCTGAAGTTCCCAGCAAGGTTCCGGCTCGGAGGTCGGAACGACGGGCCGGAATGACAATTTGAAACATAGGCTTGGTGATGATGGGCAATACGTTTTTTAATGCCGGCAAGCATAGCTAAAAAGCACACATAGCTGTTCATATACCAATCTAAATGGCAATGAACAACATCGTAATGACCGCGCTTAAAAAGCTTATACATCGTCCAAAGATGCTTCAACGGATGATGGACTTTATCAGGAATCTGGATGCAATTGATTCCAGCCTCATTGAATCGTTCCAAAATTTGCGGATTCGGTTCGTACTGATACAGCAAATCAAATTGAATATCGCGCATACGGGAACAATAGTTCAGCACAACCTGTTCTGAACCACCGCCTACTATTCCGTGAAGCACATGACAAACGCGAATCATATTCAAAAAATATATATTTTCCACATGCCTATTAAAAGAGCCCTTGTTTATTCTATAGCCATTAACCTGTTCTTTCTTGCGCTTTGCCTCATTTTCGGAGACCTTAAATTTGGTGCAATCGACGACTACTTTATGGCAGCAAGGCTCACGGGCGCCCTGGGCACAGAATACAACCCTCACCTGATTTTCGTCAACGCGATTTACGGTTCCGCGCTGTTGCCACTGTACCACCTTTTCCCTAAAATTGGCTGGTATTACATCGGCGAAATGTTTGCAGTATTTCTGTCATTCACCGTCATCGGTTACGTGTTGCTACAGCGATGCGGTGAGCGTTGGGGCACAATTCTAACCGCATTATTTATAGCTCTTTTCGCAAGCGACTTCTATCTTGTTGTGCAGTTTACGCAATGTGCTTCGATACTGAGTGCGGCGGGAATGCTGCTGTTCGCATATGGAGTGATTTCGAAAAAGAAAACACTGGATTGCCACGCCCCTAACGGGGCTCGCAATGACGTGCGTGCGAGTGTTACAGAGGCCGCACCTTTTGTTTTGGGCGTTGCATTGATGCTCTGGGGTTCTGTGATGCGTTGGCAGGCGTTTCTCATGGGCATGCCTTTTTTTTGCCTCGGGCTTTTATTTATACTCCGCGATTGTTGGAAAGCAAAAACTCAGGTTCTAGCAAGCCTCGCGATTCTTTTCGTAAGTGCTTTCACTATGCACATTTTTGACCAAAATATTTACAAAGCCCCCGAATACGGCAACTTTATTAAATTTCAAAATCCACGAGTCATTTTAGGAGACAACAGCAATTACAACCAAAACGCCGTTTACGAAGACTCAGAAGAACTCGGACTTTCCGGAAAAGATTATCACATGCTCACGGAATGGACTCTCTACGACACCGAAGTTTTTTCCGTTGATAGCCTCATGCGCTATACAGGCATCATCCCACCATACCGCGATACAAACCCAATAGAAAAAATTCCCCATAATTTGCTTTCTGCACTAGGGAACGCTCTGAATTCGCCACTTTTCTGGACTTGGTTTATACTATGCCTATTCGTCTATTTAACTAATCCTAAAAAATTTTTATACCTTTGGGCATCACTATTTATCATCCTGGCTTTAATGGCATACCTGCTAGCAATAGGCCGATTAGTTTACCGCGTCGGAAGCGGATTCTGGCTCTACGCAGCCGTTCTTACCATTCCTCTTTTCGGCAAATTCTCACTGAATGTTCCTAAAAAAGCAATTTATATTGTACTTGGTTTTATCGCCATCGCAAACATTTTTTCATATGCAACATCCGGCGAAATCGTCCGCGACCCAACTTCTGGGAAATCTCGTACAATCGCTATAGAAGACACCACTGACTACAAACAAGTTTTCAACTATATCAACAAGCAACCCGATAAAATGTTCTTGCTCAGCATGAACGCATTTATGCGATTCAGCCATCACCGCAACCCGCCCTATTTGGCCGAGCCCATCGGTATTTATCGCAATACGGTATCTTTCGGATATTGGACTCCATACCTACCCGAAGTCACAGAAGCTTTGAAGGAATACGGCATCACCAACCCAATCAAAGATGTCGTACACGACAACGTAATTGTATTAAACGAGCCCAACCTTGCCGATTTTCTGCAAAGGCATTATTACGACAGCGTTACAATAGACACCCTAGCCACATTTGGCGAAATGAACTTTTATAAATATCGCTTGGCATTGCCCGCCGATACGTTGTCGAAGGAGGCCCAATAATGCAACGTCTCCTTTACCCGCTAATCGCAAGCGCCCTCATTACAATCGTTCCCTTTTTGATTACCTTCGAAAAAGGGCAAGACATAATACATGGGCTGTTCGGCTACGAATATTTCGCGCTGTTACTGTTAATTACTCTTGTGAGAGAAAAACTGTCAAGGTCGCTGAGCAAAGCCGAAGCGTCAACGACATTGAGAAGACTTTTACAAAATCCGATACAATCTTTATACGCACTCATCTTCGTTCTATTATGCATTTTACTTTATTCAATCGCCTGGATTGATTTACAAAATCTACTCGCCATAAAAATGCAAATCACGGGATGGTATGGCATTTTACCATTCGCCACGTGCGGACTCGCTATCGCCATGGTTTGGAAAATAAAGCCGTTTAAGTTCAATACAATCTGCTTCATCTTATTCATTTCGCTAATACTCCATTTAGCCGCCCTTAATTATTATGCAGCACAACCATTAGCGCAGTTTCCTACAATTGATTATCTCGAACGCACAGCACCAAAACCCGTTCAAAGAACTGAAATCGCAGACAATTTCAAAAAAAATTACATCGTCACAGATTCCGTTACCATCACGCGGAATTACATCGACACAACACGAGACAACGTCATCATACTCGTCGAAAGCTGGGGCGTACCACTCGACATTAACCGTTTCGAAAATCAGCTAGAAATTTTCGATGAAGTCAAAACAACCGCAGGCATTCACAACCGCATGTATAGCCGCACACGCACCGCCGAACGAGAAGATTTAATCCAAACGATTACACGAGATTCCACAGGTCGCAGAGACACAACATTTTTGCCCAAAACATTTGCAACCAACGGCTACAACACAACTTTCTTTCTCGGCACCGACAGTCTCGAACACCGTCGATTCGAATACATCAGAAACATCGGCTTTACCGAAGCCCTATACAACAACGGACTTGACGACGCAGTAATGATTTCCAAAATAGACACCATCCTCGCTGACACTACACAAAAACACTTTATTACATGGACTACCAGAGATACAAAGTTCCCGATGCAGGAATTTTCGAATATCTACAATAGCAAAGCAGATGCAATAGATTCCGCTTACACAAAGCGCTTGGCGCACACACTCTCATCAATCGCAAATTTAGCACGCAAGTACCCGAGCACTAAATTCATAGTCCAAGGCGATCACAACCCCATCCTTTCGCCCATAAAATTCCAAGAACGCTTTTACAAGCGCTGGGTTCCATTTGTGATATTGAACTAAGAACTTTTTCCTTGGACAAATGCGAATACTTCACGATTTTGTCTTTTGGCTTATTAAACTTGGTAAGGTCTACAATAATCATCTATATTCATTCTGAATTTCTCCATTTTTCTGAATGGAAAAACATTCTCCATCCATATAGTTAACACGCTTTTGAAGATACTTTAGACTACGAAATTCCCGTAAACTTTTTAAAACAGGGCAATCACAGCAGCAACCACGTGAAGTTGCAGGATGCTTATGTGAGTGAAGCTAACGCAGTTGGTTCCTGGAAACTGATTGGTTATGTTGCTCCGGGTTCAACCTCTGCATCAACCGAAGGTGCAACGACAAACTTTGGCTATCTTGCCGCAAGTCCTGCAGCTAACGGCGAAACAGTAGCAATCAGCACGTTCTCAAGCGCAACCAAGGTTTGGGGTGTACGTAACCTCGTCGCTTTAAATGATTGCGCAGCACAGGCTAGCGCTGCAATTGAGGCTGCGAACTAGTCAATTTCCATTACTGCAAATACCAACGGCAACAGCGTCAGATACACAGCCTCGACTAACTGTTCTCAGCTTACTCCGTCTTTCGATAAGATTGGCAAGTAATAGCTATTTTGTATCACCACTAAAACAAAGAAACACCCTCTTTTGAGGGAGCTTTTTTTTGCAAATACAAAAAAGTCTCCCTTTGATAAGGAAGACTCTTTTGCAATTTCATTTTAAAACTACTTAATAGCTTCAAAAGACGGAGTCAGAGCTCTACAGTTGGCGGTTTTTACAGCAGATGTGAACGTCACATCACCGCCAGATGCGGTATTTGCAGAAACCGTAATTTTCCAGTTAGCGTCAGTAACACCAGTAGCATTACGGCTGGTAATTCCGGTACCCTTAGCACATTCGTTCAATACAACCTTGTTGTCTGCAGCCCAACCAACGCCACTCGCAGCAGCGGTCGTTGTGCTGTGATCAAAGTTTTCTCCGTAAAAGAAGTTAGTCGTTTCGCCAGAACCCGGTGCTGTATAACCGATTTGAGACCAGCCACCAAACTGATTCTGTTCAGCATAGAATGCCTGCTGCAACTTCACGTAGGTTCCGGCAGCCGGACCGACTTCAGAGGCCTTGG
>DFKH01000065.1 GCA_002373815.1 Alphaproteobacteria bacterium UBA3650 | reverse complement strand
AAAAAGCACATCTGGACATTTTGAATTTAATGTTACAGCTGCTTGATGAAGGGCGTTTGACTGACAGTAAGGGGACTACAGTTGACTTTAGGAACACGATTATTATTTGTACCTCAAACGTCGGGGCAAATTTACCAAGTTATCAGCGTGTCGAAAAGCTGACTGACTATTTCCGTCCTGAATTTTTAAACCGCTTTGATGATATTGTTTCGTTTCACCAATTGACGGAAGACGATTTATTAAAAATCGTTGATATTCATTTAAACAAGCTTTTAAAACGGGCTAAGGCTGTCGGATATGATGTCGTTGTACATGACACAGCTAAAAAATGGTTTGTGGATGAGGTCTTTACCAGTAAATTTGGTGTGCGTGCTTTAAAGCGTTTAATCCAAGAACAAGTGGAAAATCCACTGTCTATGTTGATTATGCAGGATCGCATTCATCCAGGACAAGAGGTATTTTTAAATGTCGATGATACTGGGCGAAAACTTCGTGTCTATGCAAAGGCAGGAAACAAAGAAGTTGTACCAGAGGTGACTAAAAATCCAGAACAAGAAATGATCAAACAAGCGGCGGCTGAAGCTGAAGCTGCTGCTCAAGAAGAAGATCCCATGCCTGACATTAAAACACCGCAGCAGGCAGAAGAAGAATCTATTGAAGCCATAGAGAAATCAGGTGAAGATGGCCCAGAATCTCACGAATAGTTTACTCAATTGGTACCAAAAGTATGGACGCGATTTACCATGGCGTGTAAAAGGTGGCGCCCATCCTAATGCTTATGCTGTTTGGATTAGTGAAATTATGTTACAACAAACAACGGTCGCGACTGTTTTTACTTATTTTGATAAATGGATGAAACGTTTCCCGACAATTAAAGACTTGGCAAATGCTGATTTACAAGATGTTTTATTGACATGGCAGGGAATGGGTTATTATACTCGTGCACGAAAGATTCATGAATGTGCCAAAGTACTCATGGAAAGATACAATGGACAAATACCAAACAATCGTGAAGAACTTTTGAAACTACCGGGCATTGGTCCCTATTCTGCCTCCAGTATTTGTTGCTTTGCATTCAATCAACCCGAAACGGTGGTTGATGGCAATGTAATTCGTGTCATTGCACGACTTTATGGTATAACGGCTGAAATCACAGCAAAAGATATTTATCCGCTTGCTGAAAAATTGACAAGTCGCGAACATGGCGCTGATTATGCCAGTGCCATTATGGATTTGGGGGCAACCATTTGTACACCTACAAATCCAAAATGCACTCAATGCCCTTGGCAGGGAGAATGCTTTGCTTACAAAAAGAAAATTCAAGAATCCATTCCCAAAATTAAAAAATTGGAAAAGAAAAGTGTTGTAGGGCAAGTGTACTTATGGCAAAACGAACAAGGCGCGTATCTTATTCGTCAACGCACTGAAAAAGGTCTTTTGCATGGTCTGTGGGAATTTCCATGGTGTGAGCAACCTTTGCTTGCGGGTAAGTATACAACCATCACTCATGTTTTCACCCATTTCAAGCTTACCCTTCAAATAATTAACGAAAAACCACCTTTTGAGGTATCAAATGGTATTTGGATAGAACCCGAAAATTTCGCAAGCTATCCATTTTCCACCTTAATGCAAAAGATAATTCGAAAAATGAAATGATTTTTTGTGGCTAAGCAACATCAACATCCATCTCTTGCATAGCCCTTGTAACAATTAATTTTTTCTTTTGAGCTGAGGATTTCTGTTCTTGATTTTGAAAAAATTTTTTTAGGTCACCATGAGCAAGAGTTTTTTCATCTTTATCCGCATGTTCTGCCAAAAATTTCTGTAATTTCTTTTCCGTTGGCAATGCCGTTTGTTTTCCATTTTCTTTTTCCCGACGACGTTGTCTTTCTCTGTAATTATGATACAATTTTTCAATAAGTTTAGCCCCATATTTCTTTGCTAAATGTCCTAATTCAATCAATGCTCTGGCCATTCTTCTGGGATTTCCACTTAAAAAAGCCTGGGCAATTGCAATAAGTCCCGTTAAAATATCCTCCACCTGCTCTTCATTCAAGGCTTTCTCACCATTTTTCTTGGCATAAGCAGTCGCATAGCGCATCATCACCTGTTTATCATGCATATAATTTTCATCTTTTTGAATGAGTTCTTTATCCATCATATGTCTCCTTTTTTTACTTGACTTCATCTTACATTGCGCGACGCAGCTTGTCAATAAAAATTATTGAATAGAAAAATATTTACTCCTCAATAAAATATATCTTCATTTTATTTTTATATTTATGCAGTTCGTCCACCTTTTCTTCTGCGATTAGATGATGACACTACCCTACGTTCTTCTGGTTTTTCCTTTTTTAAAGCGTCCTCTGGACTGTGACCAGTACCGTAATTAGCCCGTCTTGACATCAAATCATCCATACCGCCGATTCGATGTCCATAAAATCCGTGTTTTGAAGCGGCCTCACGTGTATTTTTAGGTTTCTGTTCCACAGGAAGTGGATCATCTATCATTTCTATTGCTTGTTTTGCCCCTTCATTGTCGATTGTTACGCCACTGTTCTCTTCATGAAAACGAATCTCAGGTGCAACGGCCATTGGAGGTGCATTCCGATAAGAATTTCCCATACCCATCTCAGTCATATAATCAGGATCGCCTATTGTTGGATAATGCAAATCTGATCGTCCATGTGTTCTATTCCACTCAATGCTATCCACTAATTCTGTCTGCTTTTGCCAGACAATCTCTTTACGTTCATTTAGATACCCTTTTTCTATCTCATTTGTTTCTGGATTCCATTTGGCGACTTTTCCATCGGACTCTATGTGATACTCCTTACCATCGCTTCCTCGTATTGTAACAGATTTAGTCTCTGAATTGACAGTAAATTCCTTGCCATTTTCATCCATCAAATACCATTCGCCTGTTGGTTTACCATCCTTAAATTGACCAGATTTTTTCATAATACCTGTTGATATACCATTTTCATCCAACCAATATTCTTCATAGTCTCCATTTGTTATGTTTCCTGAAGCCACCAATTGTCCATTCTTATCAAAACGCTGGTATTCTCCAATTTGTACACCATTTGCATAATGGGCCACCTCACACACCTGTCCATCTGCATTATAGGTCACCCATTCGCCATCCTTTTTATTATTTTTATAAGCCCCTGCAACAACAGGGCGAACAGAACCATCATTTGCAACATCATACCATGTTGCTTGTCCCTCTTTTGCGCCATTTTTATAAGTAATTGCCGCCCCAACTGCTTGATGCTCTGTTCCATTTTCATCAGTCAACATAACGGCTTTTCCTTGTCTATCGGTTAGCCCAAAATAGTTCACACCATCTGAATGTCGCACCCCATCACGAACAGCCAAAGAAGCATCAATAGTGAAACTTGCTCCTGTTGCCCATGTTGCAAGAGGTACTCCTAATGGCGCCCCAACTCCTGTTGCTGAAGCGGCTACTCCTAGTCCAGAGACAACATCTAAACCCGCAGAAGTTAACTCCAAGCCAACGCCAGTCCAATCTCCATCAAAGGCTCGGCGTACAGCATAACCTACCCCCAACACCGTTCCAAGCACAGGAACAGATTTGGCAGCCACTTTTCCTGCGCCTTTTTGCAAAGCCTTTACCCCTGCAGCTTGTCCTACAGCCAAGGCAAGACCACTTCCCATAACTGCAACACCACCAGTGGCCAACATTTGATCTGCACGTTGCAGCGCCAAAGATTTTTGTTCTGCTTGTAAGGCGATCATGCCGCCGCCATGTTCATTTGCATCTTGCCAGTCACGAAATTTACGTCCCATATGTCCAGCCACATGCATCGCCGCTACCCGACCACCAAGATGGAGAGCTGGTCGTGTAATTTGCTTGACATTATGAACCCAAACTTTTTCTATTTGTTTGTAAATCTGTTCCTTTGCTTTTGCAATTTCGCTTTTAAGTTGTTTTATTTCTGGCACTTGATCAGCATATTTTTGTCTTATTTTTTGATCAAATTCTATCAAGTCTGTTGTGAAAGTCAGATTACCCGTTTTTTCCGGATCTATATCTTTATATTTTTCAAGTAATTCT
>DFKH01000007.1 GCA_002373815.1 Alphaproteobacteria bacterium UBA3650 | reverse complement strand
CAATCAATATTGTTCCTAATAATAAAAATTTTTTCATTTTCTTTCTCCTCGTTTTAAATACAATAAAACATCGCAATAAATCTTGCAGTTATCGGCTATCGCCGAATTTTGCTCGCCAGCTCTTACATGTGTGGGGGTGTGTGTATAAAATATGGCCTATCGTCCCATTTACCATTTTAAAATTCTGGCTTAAATATTTCATTTTTTTTCTAAACTCTCTTCCTTTTTATTTTAGATAAAATATTTTTTCATGTCAATAAAAAAGCGGCACCAGATGGCACCGCTTTTGTTGAGGGATTTCTTTTGGTTTAATACATACCGCCCATGCCACCAGGCATTCCGCCCATGTCGGCACCATGGTTGCAATTACATTTTTCTTCGGGCTTATCCGCCACCATGGCTTCGGTTGTCAACAATAAACCGCCCACGGAACTGGCACCTTCTAAGGCAATACGTACCACTTTGGTTGGGTCAATAATACCCGCTTTGACCATGTCTGTATATTCGCCCTTTCTAGCGTCATAACCATAGGTCAAATCGTATTTTTCCAACAATTTACCCACAATGACAGAGCCATCAACAGCCGCATTAGCCGCGATTTGACGCACAGGCGCTTGCAATGTTTTGCGAATGATATCGATACCGGCGCGCTGATCGTCATTGGCTGGTTTCAAAGCATCTAAGGCCTTTGTAGCATACAACAATGCGACACCACCACCTGGCACAATACCTTCTTTCACAGCGGCGCGAGTGGCGTGCAAAGCATCATCCACGCGATCCTTTTTCTCTTTCACTTCTACTTCGGAGGCACCACCCACTTTAATGACGGCCACACCACCAGATAATTTACCCAAGCGTTCTTCCAATTTTTCGCGATCGTAGTCACTGGAAGCCGATTCGATTTGAGAACGAATCTGTGTACAACGCGCTTCAATATCCTTTTTATCGCCAGCACCATCCACGATGGTTGTATCGTCTTTGGTAATGGTGACGGTTTTAGCTGTGCCCAACATTTCCAGACGGACATCTTCCAATTTCATACCCAAATCAGCAGAAATCACTTGTCCATGTGTTAAGATAGCGATATCTTCCAACATTGCTTTACGACGATCACCAAAACCAGGTGCTTTAACGGCAGCCACTTTTAAACCACCACGCAATTTATTGACCACTAATGTCGCCAACGCTTCGCCTTCAATATCTTCCGCAATAATGAGTAGTGGACGACCAGATTGCACAACCGCTTCCAAAACAGGCAACAAAGCTTGCAAATTGTTGAGTTTTGATTCATTGATTAAAATGTAAGGATTATCCAATTCGGCAATCATTTTTTCCGCATTTGTCACAAAATAAGGGGACAAATAACCGCGGTCAAATTGCATTCCTTCCACCACTTCTAATTCGGTTTCCATGCCCTTGGCGTCTTCCACAGTAATCACACCGTCTTTACCCACTTTTTCAATAGCTTCGGCAATGTAATCTCCAATCGATGAATCACCATTGGCTGAAATAGTACCAACTTGCGCAATTTCCTCATTTGTGGAAATATCTTTTGAGCGTTTTTTCAAATCTTCAATGACGGCTTCTGTGGCCATATCAATTCCCCGTTTTAAATCCATTGGATTCATACCAGCGGCCACCAACTTTGATCCTTCACGAATGATTGTTTGAGCCAATAATGTTGCTGTGGTTGTACCATCACCAGCAATTTCATTGGAACGACTTGCCACTTCGCGCACCATTTGTGCACCCATATTTTCAAACTTGTCGGCCAATTCAATTTCTTTAGCGACAGATACACCATCTTTTGTAATACGTGGCGCCCCATAGGCTTTTCCTAACACCACATTACGTCCTTTTGGTCCCAATGTGACTTTAACAGTATTAGCCAACATATCAACGCCCCTCAGCATTTTTTCGCGAGCGTCTGTTCCAAATTTAATTTCTTTTGCTGTCATCGTTTTTTCCTTTCATTTAACAGAATGACTCAAAGGATACAAACTTTTTTTCTAATCTCTTCGCTTACCACGCTCATCAATAAGAAAAATTTCGTTTGTGTTCTTTTGCTGTCATCTTAATTTCTTCTTATTCCAACACACCAAAGACTTCAGATTCTTTCATAATAACCAAGTCTTCGCCTTCAATTTTGACCTCTGTTCCGGACCATTTTCCAAACAAAACACTGTCGCCCACTTTTAATGTCATAGGGATTTCATGTCCCGCTTCATCACGACCACCAGGACCAACGGCAACAATAATTCCTTGTGAAGGTTTTTCTTTGGCTGTATCTGGAATGATGATTCCACCCGCTGTTTTATTTTCTTCTTCAACGCGTTTAATAACAACGCGGTCTAACAATGGTTTTAATTTCATACTACACTCCTTTTTAATAGCATAAAGTATATAGTATTTTATGGTAAAAAGTCAAGAGCTTTACAGCAATTTAACCAAGAAAAATGCACCTATCAGCAATACAAAAAACAAGATACTCAACCATCCCAAATTTTTTTCAATAAACTTGCGCATAGGCTCACCCCATTTATATAATGCGCCAGCTACCAAGAAAAATCTAAGTCCTCGTCCAATCGTTGAAATTAGCATAAACAATCCAAAATTCATATGCATGACACCGCTGGCAATTGTGATGAGTTTATAGGGGAATGGTGTGATACCCGCACCCAAGACAATCCATGGACCATATTGAATATAGGCTTGTTTTACGGACTCAAATTGTTCCATCCATCCAAAATAATTTAAAAATGGAACAGCGACGGTATCATATAAAGCACAACCAATAATATAACCGAATGCCCCACCGATTACGCTAAATAATGTACATAAAAAAGCAATGCGAAAAGCCTTTTCTCTCTGTTTTAAAATCAAAGGAATCATCAAAACATCAGGAGGAATGGGGAAAAAAGAACTTTCTGCAAATGACAACCCACATAGCGTGGCAATTGCCCCTCTACCTGCCATTAAACGCATTGTCCAATCATACAATTTTTTAATCCATTTTGACCACATTTTTATTTCCTATTTGACAAACCTAAAATTTTATTCTTTAATAATGTTTGTTATTGTATTTTATCTTGAAAGGAATTGCAATGAAAAAGATTTTGTGTATTTTATGTATGACAACGGCCCTGTTGGGTGTAACGGCCTGCGGTATTGGTGACACGAACACCACTTATGATCGTTATGAAATTGGTAAACAAGGCAGAGCATCTACTGGACGTATCGTATCTATGATACAGGTAGATATTGCTGGTTCTTCTGAAGGGGGTACCCTTGTTGGTGGTGCTGTTGGTGGTATTGCTGGCGCAATCGGTGGAGGTGCTATTGGCAGCGGCAGAGGGAGTGCTTTGATGAGCCTCGCTGGAGGTACGTTGGGTGCATTAGCTGGTGGTGCTATTGGTGGAGCTGCGCAACAAGTAGCTACGAAAGATACTGCCTTTGAATTTATGGTTCAAAAAGCAAACGGAGAAGTTATTCCTGTTGTTCAAACAAACGAATTGGGCTTAAAACCAGGCGACAATGTCGTTTTGGTTGAAATTGCAGGGAAAACTCGTATTCGTTCCAAATATTAAAGGAGGAAAACATGAAAAATGTCTTATTTTTAATGACCATTGCCACAGCATTGTCTGCCTGTGGAGCATTTCATGCAAAACAGCCAATTGACGAAACGTATTATAAGCGTTCTCAAAGTATTGCATGGGAAGAGCCTCAACCTGTAGTCCAACCCATTGTACGACAAACTTATACGAATTCTGCCACGATACAAGGGCAGGCTGTTCCAGGAAATATGACATATACAATTTCTGGGGTAGATCCTGAAACGGGTCAACCATTTACCGTTAATATGAATGTCAATGCAATGGGATTACCTGTTCAATAAATTGATGAGATATCACCCCAATCGACAGATTGGGGTTTTTGTGTGTATTCAATAAAATGTTGGACTTGACGTTTTTTTTGTGCTATATCTTAGACAAAGAGGTGATAGAATGGATAAAAAAATTTTACTTTTAGCAACAATTCTTACGTTTACAACACCTTCGCTTGCTGGCATTTCGGAAGCGCTGATGAGTTTGAATTACAAGCAATATTCCGTTGCTTTGGCTGAATTTCAAAATCTTGCCGAACAAGGTAATGTTGCCGCCCTGTACTATTTAGGTAGAATGCACCAAAATGGTTGGGGGGTTCAACGTAATGTTCCTTTAGCGGTCAATTATTTTAAGGCTGCTGATGAATCTTTTTATCTGCCTGCTGCCACTCAATTGGGTAAAATTTTATTGGACAATAAAGATGGCGTTCCTACTAATCCAAAACGCGCCATCAACTTATTAAAAAAGGCGGCTCTTGCAGGCGATACCGAAGCTATCTTTGAACTTGGTAATGCAGCTGTCTCGGGATTGGGAAGTAATGTCAATTATAATAATGCCTCTGGTTTTTACTTGATTGCAGCTTTGAAGGGTGATAAAAAAGCGCAATATCAATTAGGGAAACTTTATTTGACTGGTTTTGGTGTCACCCAAGATTATCAACAAGCATTACTTTGGTTTACACGTTCCGCCAATCAAGGATATGTACGCGCTCAATTAGAATTGGCACATCAATTGGAAAATAATCCAAAACTCAAAAATTTACCTGCTGCTTATACATGGAACTCAATTCTTGCCGCCTATAATTCTGATGAACTTGGTATGTCTGCCGCCCAAAAACGGGATCAATTAGCTTTAAAATTAAAACCAAAAGATCTGGCAGAACGTCAAGCAGCTGCTCGCGCATGGGCGCCCAAAACACCGGAACAGTCTGTTCCAGAAGAAGAACGTCAGAAAACACTAGATCCCATCATTCCAGACTTTAATGATCCAAAAACATTGCAGCAAATTTTATTGCAAGAAGGCACTTTACCTCAAGATGCTACTGAATTTGGTTTGACAAATGAAATGATTGATATCGCGGAGGCAACGGGTGATCGTTTAGCCATTACCAATGCTGTTCAAAAGGCCATCAAGCGTGACAAAAAGAAAGCCGCCGCTTATTATGGCGATTTATTGTTAAAACGTTTCCATGATCCAGAAGAAGCCGTTAAATGGTATCAGACTGGTGCTGAGGCAGGCGATTCTTATGCTCAATACCAATTAGCAAGGGCATATTGCGAAGGGTGGGCGGATGCTCCTGATGCCTCAAGATGCTATGGGTGGTTATTGTTAAATAGCGAAACGCCTGACCCTGTGTTAAATGGTGTGATTCAACAAGCTTTACTGACTGTTCGGGCAAATGCAACGCCAGATGAATTGGATCGTGGCAAGAAGCAAGCCGAATCATTTAGACAAAAAGAAGCCCATGATGAAAAAGAAAAGAAGATTTGGGATTTCTTTTAGTCAATTGGGAATATGAAAATAGCCCTGCCTATGCAGGGCTTTTCTTTTTGTTGAATTCATTACCAATTGCGTGCAGCTAGCTCAAAATACGCTTGAGGATGCTGACAGGCAGGACATTCTTGAGGTGCCGTCTTGGCTTTAATCACAAAGCCACAGTTGCGACAACGCCATTCATTTTCCCCCACGCGATCAAACACTTCGCCTTTTTCAATATTTTCTTTTAAGACCTCATAACGGTCCCCATGAAATTTTTCGGCCACACTAATGGCACGCCATACATCGGCGATTTCTGGGAAACCTTCCTTGTCAGCTGTTGCAGCCATGGCAGGATATGCCTCAGACCATTCTTCTTTTTCACCAGCCGCAGCAGCCGTCAAATTTTCCAAGGTTGTGCCAATTTTTCCAGCAGGGAATGTCGCTTCAATCGTCACATCTCCCCCTTCCAAGAATTTAAAGAAACGCTTGGCATGTTCCTTTTCTTGATTGGCAGTTTCTTCAAAAATGGCAGCAATTTGTTCATAACCTTCTTTTTTCGCTTTACTAGCAAAATAGGTATAACGATTGCGTGCTTGAGATTCACCCGCAAATGATTTTAATAAATTCTTTTCTGTTTCTGTCCCATGTAATGTTGGCATTTTTTCTCCTTTTGTTAAAACGATATCAGTATATGTAAAAACCACTTAAAAGGCAAGAAAATTAAAAACAAAAATCCCCACCCGTTATGGATGGGGATTTGCTTCTCACAATACAAATCAATCACAATAATTGCTGCATCGCTTGTTATATTGGCTTGGCAATTGAGAGGAGCCTGACCCAGATTTACAACGATACTTATCTGGAGCAGAATCCTTTGAAGACCCTGTATTCCATTTTGCTTTTGCCGTCAATTTTTGTGGAGCTCCCGAAGCTGTTGCTCCCTTGGCCGTAGTAAAGTAGAAGTAGCCATTTAAGCCGACCTCACAACACCATCTATCTTTTACAACTAACGTTGCTGTACCTTTTTGAATCGTGCTCTGAGACACCTTTGTATTAATGCTGTTATCATGTGCTTCACTCCATGAATCATGTGTGCCATTTTTTCCACCGCTAGAAATACCTTTTGGATTAGAACTGGCCACATAATCATCGGCTCCTGCATTATCGCTAACATGCATATAACGTGGACAATAGAAATTGACTGGAATCTCATATAAACGCTCACGATCTGTAATCAAGCGTTCACAGTGATAGCCTTTTTCGTCGTCGCGACTTCCTCCGTATGAATTGCCCATATCAGACAAAGTTTGCGTTTTGACCGCACCAAGACATGTACATTTACCATCGGAGCCACGCACAATGTCATCATAGCTATTTACCGCAATACATGTCCCATTTTTATCAACACATTTATTATTGCCAGAGCATGGCTTTTCGCATGTATTACCATACTTACCATTTTCGGTCACACACACAGGTGTATCCGCTGGACATCCTGCGTCTTGAGCATCGCCATTCACGCTGTCATAACACTTATAACAAGCTGTTCCTGCACTTCCTTGACCGTTGTTGTCCGTGTTCCCACACATTGGCTTATCAGCCCATGTGCCAGATCCGCACCCTTGATCTTGGGTTGTACTTGTCGCTGTATCAAAGCAGGTCGCACATACCCCATTTCTCATTTCAGGCTTCGTTGCATCCACTTCCCGACAAGACTTACACAATCTTCCAAAGTGACCACTTACCATATCTGTACACATTGGCTTTTCGTCCGTGCAGTTCGTATCCAAACCTGCATTTTGACTCACATCATGACACACTGCACAACGATCTCCTGCATCTTTAGTGCCATCATTCTTGTTGCTTTCCGTCACACAGATTGGTGCACTTGCACTACATCCTTCATCGGTTTCTTTTCCTGATACACTGTCTTGACAGGGCACACATCTACCCGCCTTTTCGCTCCATACTGGTGTTTCGGGTGGGCAATTCCGACATTCATCACCATATGCACCAGAATTTGCTTGACACATCGGCAAATCATCAGAACACCCTGTATCTACCGCATGATCAGATTTGTCATTGATACATTTATGACATACTGTTCCAAACGCCCCATTACCAGCGTCACACATTGGCTTGCCAGATTCATCACATCCACTGTCCTTCGCTGCACCCTCACGGTCGTTTTGACAGAACTTACATGTATCGCCATACATGCCCGCATCAGCATCACACAACTTTAACGCATCAGAACATCCTTCGTCCTTCACACCATTGCTGTTGCCATAGTTATTATTTCGGCACAATTTACACACATCCCCAAACAAACGTGTGCCGTTATCGTTACTCCCATCGGGTTTGCACAAGCGCTTTGCACTTGCTAACGCACCTTCTTCACACCCTCTGTCTTTCAAGTCCCCAGAGTTATCATCGCGACAATGACGACACACGCGATTCTCGGAATCCCATGCTCCATCACATTCGACGCACACAAAGTTATCGCTACAATATTTCTTCGTTGGATTATGTGCGCAGTTTGCATCTATAATACATTCCACACACGTTGTTCCGGAATTTCCTGTGCCACCAACGCCAAACGTATTTACCTTCTCCTCGGTAGAGCAAATCGGTTTACCCACAAATGGCCCTCGATTACATCCCGTATCTGTTCCATGATCGTATGCATCATCCACACATATGACACATTCTCCAGCGCTGTTCTTCACCAACCCTTCTGGACATTGGCATTCGCCATCTCGCCACTCTTGCCCCTCTGGGCACTCTCTACAGGTTCCATTTTGACATAATGGCTTCGCCATCGTTGGACAATGCACAATATTTGTCGAACGTGTTACCGTTGAGCATTGCGTTGCTATCGTCGTTCCATTATAATTCGCATTACATTCTACACAATGTTGGCTGACACAATACTTGGCATTTTCACCTGCTTTCGGATCTCCATATCCTGCTCGACTGTCACAACAATCCTTATCTGTCAAGCACTCGACACATTTATTCACATTTCCATCGCACACATGCCGTTGCCATATCCCCCGGTATAAATTTTGACAGGCCGCATTCCCAATTTCTTGTGTCGGCGTAGTTGAACATTCTACACATTGTTGTTTCTCTGGATCACACATTGTGCCCTCCGGACACGAACACAAATTGCCACATCGGGCTTCACTCGTATAGCTACAACACGCCCCTCGTGCATCCGTCATTGTTCCTATTGGACACCCTGTACAAAACAACTTATATAAATATCCATACGAACTGGATCCTTTTGAGCAATCAAACACCCATGCCGCTCGCCCAATACCTCTATCATTATCATCCCCTTCGCAGGCAGCCATAATCCGCTTTCTTAACGCTGCTCCTTTAGCAGAATCTACCAACTTCTTATCTTCTTCCGTTTCTGTCACATTGTATTTGACGCCAGCTAACTCGATCGTTTGCGATCCATTTGCCCATTCCTGTGCCACGCTTGCCATCGTACCTTCTCGAATCTCTTTCTTGCTCGGCTCAAACATTGTGATGTCTTCGTTCTTTAACGCCTCTAATACCGCCTGACACGTCCCCTTCTCTAACTGCAAATTCACCGCAAATGCGCCACCTGTCAGATTCGTCACCACCGCAAAGCTGTTCTCCCCCTCCGGCAACTTTATTACTTCCCCGCTTGCATTCATTTTCGGCCCTTGGACCACCTCTCGTGCCGCTATCGTCACACCATCTTCATGCCGACGAGCCAATGCCGCTGTCTTTATCCCCAACACGAGTTCCGCTATCTCTTTTACTGTCTCTTGCCGACGATGACGTTGTACCAAATAATTGTATCCCGTCAGTCCTCCCATCGTCAGTAACCCTATGATGATCAACACAGCGATCATCTCTAACATACTGCGTCCGGATTCTTGCTTCTCTCTTCTCATGTTTTCCTCCTGTCGTGGTCTTTACAAATTACACTAATAATACCTAGTATACCACTCTTTTCCCTTTTTGCAAGTTTTTTTTCAATTCAATCAAAAAAAAAATCGGATTGCCTTAAAGCAACCCGAAAAAAAATGGGGCGGAAGATGAGACTCGAACTCACGACATCTGGTACCACAAACCAGCGCTCTAACCAACTGAGCTACATCCGCCATCCGTTGATAGGCACTATTTTTACACGATTTTTACACAAAAGTCAAGGAAAAAATAGATTTTTGCTAAAAACATTGACAAGCAAGATACTTTATGTTATTCCATAACCATAGGAGTTTTTTATGACCCAGATATCTATATTTGATTTATTGCAAACTGTGGACACCCCACAAGCTCAGAACATACAAAATTGGATTGCCTCCATGTTTCCAAAAGCAAATGATCGTGCCTCATTTTTGCTGGCCATTCAACTTGAAAAACTGTTCGAAATGGCTGTTTATGAAAATCAAATAGATACTGTCCATCTTTTACTGCAACAAGGGATTGCTCCGGACATGCGCGGTGATTGGGGGACGACCCCCTTAATGTGGGCACATTGTTTAGGCTATACTCAAATTATTAAACTGCTAGAATCGTATGGTGCAGATCAGTATACAAAAAGTTTCTCGCAAAAAGCAGCCTCCGATTTTTCACCCCAAATGAATGCAGATTTACCTGAGTACCAATCTATTATCAAGCGTCGAGCAGAAATTCATGCACAAGTGATGGCTGGTTATCTTAAACCCTTTGGTTCAGCTATATCGTCTGTTGGCGGAACACCACACAAAAAAGCAAAGAGATGTCGTCAAATTGAAAACGGCAAAGGTATAGACGAAGTTTTTAAACAAACCGAACAAGGGCATCGTCATTCCAGAGAAATCAACGTCACTATTGAATAAATTAGTCTTTTATTTTATCTGCTTTAAGTAAAACACAATCAGGGTCAGCGCATTGATGGCTATCGGGTGTACTTTTGTTAAACACAGCTTGTGTTGCACGAACAACCTTTGCCATTCCAGCATAATCAAACCGCTCTAAAGTTTCAGCAAGCCCATCAAATTGGTATCCAATATATTCTTTTGCATCTATCGGCCGAATGATTTGCTCTTTCTTCATATTCCACTCCCTTTATACAATTAAAACAAGAAATAACAAAAAATATATCGTGTAATAATTACTATTGTCAAGTAAAAAAATGAAAATATTTGCTTTTTATTTTAAATGCGTTATATTAGGTTATTATAGGGAAAGGATATAGCATGACCGAATTACAAACATTATTTCAAAAATTGCGTGATTATGTGAACGCTCAAATTATTGGACAAGAGCATTTGGTGGATCGCTTACTTATTGCTCTTTTATCGGATGGACACTTGTTGGTGGAAGGCGCGCCTGGACTTGCCAAAACAAAGGCTGTTAAAGTGCTTTCTCAAACCATTGATGCACAAGCCCATCGTATTCAATTTACACCAGATTTACTTCCTTCTGATATCACAGGAAGTGATGTTTATCGTCCTGAAAATGGAACGTTTTATTTTCAAAAAGGGCCTATTTTTCATAATTTGATTTTGGCTGATGAAATTAACCGCGCCCCTGCAAAAGTGCAGTCTGCCTTATTGGAAGCGATGGGGGAACGACAGGTTACTATTGGTAATACAACGTATAAATTGCCTGAATTATTTACTGTGATGGCCACGCAAAACCCCATTGAAAATGAAGGCACTTATCGTTTACCAGAAGCACAACTAGATCGCTTTTTGATGTATGTGATTATACAACACCCCGATATTGAATCGGAACGCAAAATTTTAAAACTGATTCAAGGCGAAGAAAAAAAGCAACCTCTGCCACCCTTTAAGAAAATTAAGGAGAATTTGATTTTTGAGGCTCGTCAAGAAGTTTTAAATGTTTCTATGTCCCCTGAATTGGAAGAATATATTGTTCAATTCATTATGTCCACACGAGATGCAGGACGGTATGATAAAGAAATTGCTCGATTATTACGCTATGGATCAAGTCCTAGAGGCACTATTGCATTGGATATTTGCGCCCGTGCTAACGCTTGGCTAAATGGGCATGAGGCGGTTATGCCAAGTGATGTCACCGACCTGATCCATGATGTCTTGCGTCATCGTATTATTTTATCTTTTGATGCAAAATCTGAACACATCACAGCTGATGAAATTTTGGATATGCTGATTGAACGTGTTCCTTTACCATAAGAGGCAATGATGCAAAGATCCCATGATGCCATAAGCATTCGTTTGAAAGATTTGGTTGATTTAAGAGCGCAGGCTGAATCCTTTTTATTACCTGATAGTGGCAAAAAAGCACTTGTTGGCACAGGCAATACCTTTTCACCCTTTAAGTCACGAGGGCTGGATTTTCAGGAAGTACGTGTGTATCAACCGGGAGATGATATTCGACAAATTGATTGGCATATTACCGCCAAATATGGCAAGCCTTTTACGAAACTTTATACCGAAGAAAAGGAGCGTGCAATTTTCTTTGTCATTGATTTAAGATCCCCTATGTTTTTTGCCACTCATGGAGATTTTAAGTCTGTAATTTCCGCTCGCTTAGCTGCTTTTATGGCTTTTGTTGCCGAACAGCAAAAAAATAAAATAGGATATTTGATTTTGACAGATGACACCCTCTTATCAAGTGGAGAAGTCTCTCATGACACACTTGCCCCCTTGCTAGACACACTTGTTAAACCATCTGGGAAAGGGAAAACTGCCTCATGGGCTGAGGTTGTACGATTATTGGGACAACTTTTGCCTGCGGGTTCATTTACCTTTTTGTTTAGCGATTTTCATGATTGGCAGCAAACTGACACCGACCTGTTGGCTCCTTTGGCTGAAAAGAACACATTCGTTTTTTGCTCTATTTATGACACTTTGGAAGCTACCCTTCCAGATGACACTTTGCCTTTTTCAGACGGACAAAACACTCTTGTTGTCAAGAATCAAGATGATAAAGCTCGCCACAAATTCCATGAGGAATGGAATGCACAGCAATCTAAATTGGAAAAAATGGCTCGTAAATATGGTTATGGTTTTGTATCCATTGCCACAGACAGTGATTATTTAGATCTTATGACCCGTTTTTGTTTTGGAAGGGGAGTTAAATGACGCCTAAAATTGATCTTTCTGGTCTAAGAGACTTACACCTTTTATCGCAACCATCCGTATGGCCATTGGCCACAGGTTGGTGGGTCTTGATTGCTCTTTTTATTATCATGTGTTTTGTCAGTTTTCTTTTTTATCATGCATGGCGTCAAAAACCATCTGTTTATGCCATTCGTAAGCTCAAAAAAATGAAGGGTGAGATTGGCGATGACCTTGTCTACCTTAAAAATATTTCTCAATTATTAAAGCGCGTTGCAATTGCCGTTTATGGACGACCGCAAATTGCACCACTCAGCGATCAAAAATGGCAAGATTTTCTGTTATCTAGCGCCCCCCATACTCTTACAAAACAAGAGGCACGCTGGATTGCTTTTGCTCCTTATGAATCCAAATTTTCCGATACCTTAGATCGTCAATTATTTACAGATCATTTATGCTTGTGGATAAAGAAAGTTTTCAAAAACAAAAAATCTTCTTGACATTCATAAAAAAAAAGCGTATGATAGCGCTAGTTTTAACTTGAAGAAGAGGCAATAACTATGGCAAAGAAGAACGTAAAAAATGAAATTCGTCTTGTGAGTACAGAAGGTACGGGTTATTTTTACATTACAAAGAAGAACCCAAAAACGCATACAGAGAAAATGAAAGTACGCAAGTATGATCGCAAGGCACGTAAGCATGTAGAGTTTACTGAAAAACCCATCAAATAAATCTCCTTTTGGGTTATAAAGAAAAGTCCCGATATTCTATCGGGATTTTTCTTTTTCTTATTTTTTTATTCTGCGGACATATCTTGTAAAATATAACCTCTTCCCCATACGGTTGTGATATAGTCTTCACCGCCAGATAACTCTTTAATTTTGGCGCGAATTTTGCAAAAGAAAACATCAATGATTTTGATTTCTGGTTCATCCATTCCATTATAGAGATGATTTAAAAATTGTTCTTTGCTGACAGTTGATCCTTTTTTCAAGGCCAATAATTCGACTAAAGCGTACTCTTTTCCCGTCAATGGCAAAATCTTATCCGCAACAGTTACCACTTTCGTATCTAAATCAATAACCATTTTGCCCACTTTGACGATAGATTCAGCATGTCCTTTACTCCGACGCACAATTGCATTCACGCGTGCCACCAATTCTTCCGCATTAAACGGCTTATTCACATAATCATCAGCGCCCGCAGACAAGCACTCTACCTTTTTATGAGCCAACTCAATAGCGGATAACACTAAGACCGGCGTTTTTATACCAGATGAACGAATAGTACGTAACACATCTGCCCCTGTCATATCTGGAAGCATCAAATCTAGGATAATCAAATCATATTCATATAATTTCAACAATTCTAAGCCGTCTCGTGCTAATAATGCCGACTCAACCATCATGCCAGCATGCTTCAGAATCAGCGAAATATTCTGATTCATTGCTTTATCGTCTTCAATCAATAAAATATGCATTTTGACCTCCTTATTTTTTTAACCATATATTAACTTTTTAAAAAAAGCAAGCAAGAAAATGTATTTTATTGATTTTTTTCTGTTTTAGCGGATGCTTTGTAGTTCGCGTCCATTTTTTTTCAACCATTTTTCAGCATAAAGACGTTGATCTGTCAATGTATCAACTAACATCCAAAATTTCGGGCTATGATTCATGTGTACTAAATGCGCCACCTCGTGTGCAATCAAATAATCCACAACTTCCTTTGGTGCAAATGCTATCTTCCAGCAAAAACTTAAATTACGCGTACTAGAACAACTTCCCCAACGAGATGATGTATTTCTTAAAGTAATTCGGCCATTGCTTACATTTAATTTTTTTGCAAGCTGTGCCACTTGTTTTTGAAGATAGGATAACAATATTTTTTGGGCATAAGAACAAACGCGTCGATGAAAAAAAGTTTCTTCGCCCGACACCGTTAAAACACCCTTTTTCATGGATGTACATTGCCCCTGTTGCAACAGATATGGAGTTCCAAGAATTGATATTTTATCCCCTATTTTAAAAACCGTTTCTTTGGGCGCATAGCGTATGTGAGCGCGTATCCATGGTACTTGTGTTTTGGCAAAGCGAATCGCCATACTTTTAGGACAAAATCTAGGGTATGTTAAAATAATTTCCCCTTTTGTGTTTTGCTTTAAAAGAATATGTTTGGCTCGTAGGCTCTTTACCAAACGAATCTCAAAATCTTCTATTTTAACAATTTCATCACTTGACATTTGCCTTCTCTTTTGCTAAAGATTATATAACAAAATGTGAGGAAAAATTCAATGGAAATTTTTGCTAAAATTTTTAAGTTTATTTTGACCACGATTGTGGATATTATTGTTTTAAGTGGCTTGGCGGTCGTATTGGCTTGGGCCATTTGGGATATTACTCCCCAAAAAAGCATTACAACTACAGCTTATTTTTTCTCAGAAAGTTGGAATTTACTTATGGGGAAACCTCGTCGCACTGATCCGATTCCGGCTGTCAATCGCGACCAATTGGAACAATCCAAAAAGCGTACACAATATCTTTACAAATAGTATTATTGATTTTTGATTCTTTTCTGCCTATATCCTACGAAAAAAGGGTGGAGAGAATATGGTTTTATCAACATTTAGAACACTTTATATTATTGCAGCAGGCGAACCTGACGCCTCTTATGCCGGCATGAATGAATTAAAGCGTCCTCTTTCGCGTCGTGGCATTGCAAATGTTTTAACTTTATTAGAAGAATTAAAAGAGCATCCGATTCCCTTGCCAGAACTGATTTTGTGTTCCCCCAGTTTATATGTTCACCAAACTTTAGATTTATTGCATGAAGTTTTTGGAAATGTTGATGTCATTTGCAAAGATGCCCTTTATGCAGCTCCTGATTATCGCATTTTAGATACTGTACGAGCCTTAGATGATATCTTATTTTCTGTTATGATTATTGGGGAACTACCAGGCTTAAAACAATTTGCGACCTATGTTTCAAAAGGCAGGCACACCCCTATTTTAAAACCGGCCGACGGTATGATTTTAACACTTTCAGATGGAGAATCTTGGCATACATTGGATAAAGGCAAAGCACACCGTCGACCTTTCTTTCATGATATCCCTTAGGCTTGCCTTGTTTTTGCATTTCCAATATTTAAGGCAAATAAATCTAAACAAGATTTTACTTTTCTCAAAATCGTATCATCTTTTTGTGTAGGGGTTAAAGCTGACAAGGCGCTTGCCCCTGCAATAATAGATGTTATTGCCCCTAAAATATCATTAAAATTTGTCATGATAAATTGAAACATTTTTTCTCCTTTCATTTCAAAATTAAATTTAATATAGCCACACAAATGGCTGTTACTGTCGTCACAGAAATAGCCCCTAACATTGTTTTGAACGGGGCTAGTTCTGCCCGTTGGACATAGTCTGATTTCAATACTTGATGAATGCGGTCACAATTTGTTTTTGTTTGCACTGTTCCCATAAATGTTACTAATTCATCATGAACACTCAGTACATGGGAATTGAGTGTGCGCATTTCCTTTTTGATACAGGCCAATTCACTTTGAAGATTTGCCACCGTTGCCATCAATTTTCCCGTTTCAATTGTCAGATTTGATGTTGTCATTTTCTCCCCCTTTAATACAGTGCATAAAACAGATGATGTCCTATTTCGGCACAAGGAACGGCACATCTTGCCCACGATGGATTTACTTGAATTGTGTGGTAATGGGTCGCGCCATTTGTATTGTCTTTCAAAAAACCAGCCATTGCTCGTTTTGCCACCCGTTCGCAGATTTGATAAACTTTGTTTTTGCTTAAATCTTTCATTAACAAGGCTCGATTCGGATCTTTTGCATTCCAACAAGAAAACTGAAACGGTTTTAAACAAACTTCTTCTATTGTTTTTCCCCACCAGAAGGATCCAATTTTTTGCGCGTGTTTGACCCGATTTAGGATTACATTGGCGACTGCTTCAATCCCAGATAATTTTTCGCCACGTGCTTCACCAAATAATGTTTTTGCATATATTTCTAACTCTGTCATTTTTTTCTCCTTTTTAAAAACTGCCACGCCATTTTTCACGTGACAAATGCACAAAGGCATTTCTTTTCAATCGCACAGGTTCAGCCAACAAACACCCAGCCACCGCATCCAAAGCGTCATCATGTCCCTTTGGGGCAAATGGATTAAAATCTTGTAATTCATCCACAAATGAAGTCTGTTTAATACTTGTATGAATAGACAATGCTCCATTCATAAGAGGCACTTCAAAAGCGGATAAAATTCTATCCTGTTTATGGCGCCGAGAAATTTCTTCAATGACAGAACAAGCCAATTTAGCTTTATTCAATTCTTGACGCAACAAGGCTGGTAAAAATTTGCCGATTCCATTTGTTTCCAAATGAATTGCTGGCAGATGGTTTTCTTTGATGAATTTCACCACCTCTCGACATTGAAAACCTGCGGCTTCTGCTTGAGGAGGAACTTTCAAATACTTGATTCGATGCAGGTAGTAATGTCCGTTTGTATCTGTAAAGACACATGCAATCACGCTGTTATCCCCTCCATTTGCCCCAAAAGCAGGATCCCACCAACAAGAAACAGAGGCCATTTGAATGTTGCCAATTTTTAATGTCGCCGAATCATTCGCTTCGTGATAAGATAATTCGTCGTCATAGTATAGTAATCGCCTTACATCCAAATGAGCCTCAGATGCTTGAATGGCTTTCAACATCATTTGACTTTGAAATTTAATCAAGCCCGTATGTTTTTTCATCTCGTCCAACTTTGAAACGGGATATTTTTCAGGCCAATTAGATTCTCCGTTTTTATTTAAAACAGGGATTTTCAACACAGGCCAATCTTTTAAAAAACCATCTGTTGTATCATATAATGTCTCTTGCGTATGTGGCGTCCCAATGTAAAGGATCATTCCATTTGGTGTTAAAACATAATCTAGTTCACCTAATTTATGTCTCAATTCCTGTCTTTTAGGTCCTGTGTCACATGTTTTTGGCACCTCCACATCATCACATATGATGACATCGGCTCGACATCCTGTTAAATTAGATCCCAATCCTCGCGCTAAAACAGATGGATCACGTCCAGTTGATAAACGGCGCACAGACAAACAATCTGAGGCCCATTCGTCTGGCTTATCAGGTTTCATATTTTGGCACAAGGGATGTTGCATTATGATTCGTTTAATGTGTTGCACCATTTTTTTTGCAAGCGTATGGTCTGCCGCAACGATTAGGATTCTCAGGTCGGGATGATAGCGCAACAGCCACACGCAAAAAAGCCCTACCAATGTTGATTTTCCAGAAGCCCTAAATGACATCAATAATCCCTTTTTATCATGATGCCAAAGATCTTCCAAAAAATGACACATCGCACGATGATGACGGGGCAATTGTAAATGCATCAAATTCATCCAAATCCATGCAAATTCAATCAAACGAATCGATTTCACTTTCATCATTTGTTGCCTTTCGTGCTTGTTCTAAAAGTTCTAATAAACTTGGTTCTTCATCCTTGACAGAGGCCATTTGCATCAACTTTTGAATCATTAAAATGTGCCCCAATGCTGCTTTACACGCATTGTGATACGCACCAAACTCTTTAGATTCCATTGGTGTATTTTGCCCCACAAATTGACAATATCCCGTCACCGCCTTTTGAAAATACTCAGCCCATGCACCAGATAAATCTTCTTTTTTATCTTGCATGTTCTACCCTGTTTACGAATCGCTTGCCATTTTGCCTAATGTGGTTGTGGCATTCAATACATTTTCGGCCTGTCCAATACGCAATTTGTTTAGGGTCAAAAGGTTTCTGTTATTTGTTTGTTTCAGACGATTATTTAAAGACTTCAATGAATATTGTGTCTTTTGATTTTGATATTTATTTTCCATATCTGTTTCTTTTTTCATTGCATCCAAAACAACTTGTCCAGAGCCTGATTGTGACGTTAAACCACTAGCCCCTAAGCGTGCTTTGTAACTAGATTGTTGCTGAGCCAACAAATTTCTATTTTTACGTTCTGTTTCACGCAAAGCTGCTTCTTGAGCTTCTCGTTCAATTGCGTTTTGTTCTTTTGCCAATCGATTTGCACGTTTTGTTGCTTTTTTTTCGGCACGTGCTTTTTGATCCGTGTAATAAGCTGATCCTAAAACGGAAACAACGGTTGCCGCTGCTACTACTTCTGCCATATTATCCTCCTAATTTTATATCACTTGTTATAGACACTAGTCGAAATGGTTGTGGACTAGATCCTTTAATTTCCCACATGGGTTCAGTTGGGCTTCTTACCCATCCCAATGATCGCAAAACTAAATCTTTTGTTTTTTGTGTATTGGGGCTATCCAATTGGTATGCGCTCAAGTCTGGTACCATTTCTTGATGAATACCTGTACCTGTATCAATTTCCAATGATTGCGTATCAACTAAACGCAACACCAGCCGAACCAATCGACAACTGGACACGGGGGCATTGCCATCATTGGCTGATGCCACTGGGGGCAAAGGGACAATGTTGTGTTCAAAGGGCAATCCGACCTCCACAATTTGTGCACTATGCGGCAAATAACATTCCCCATTTGTGATTATTTGTCCATCCAAAACGATACCATCGCCTGTTAAAGCAACCTTTTTACCTTCTAAATGTGCCAGATTTTCCAAACAATCTGTTGCTTCCTCAAAGACAAATAAGTGGCCACTGTCTGTATGCAAGTTTTCATCAAAACATTCTAGATTAAATGCCTCTTCCCGTTTGACGACAAAATAAGCTTTCTTTCCCAAAATCGCAACAGACAAAAACTCACCATCTGTGATTTGTTCTGTCCAACTTTGTAAATTTTCAGCCCGAAAGCTTGTCAATACAACCAAATGGCCATTATTCATCACAATATACGCTTGTCGCTCATATTTATCATAGGCCATATCAATGGGCGTTTGGATTAAATGTCGAGCCAGCAAGGATAGATCTGTCGCCTGATAAATTCCCTCTAAATCCGAAAACAAAAACTCGCGAATTTCACGACCATTTGCACTGGCAAAGATTGTTGCGCCATCAATGGCAAGAGGTGGCACAAAAATATCCGATCTGCTTCCCACCTGAGTTTGGCGTTTCAATTGAATTTCACTGGGGGTTAAAGGATCTCCAGACACCATCCACTCTGCACTCGTTGTAAAAACTTGCAGATGTCGATTTGCAAACAGGGCAGCAATATGGTCTGATTGGTCCGATAAGATTGTAAATCCAATTGCTTCCGCATCATAGCCTGAACCAGATTCAAAATTTGTGATGTCGCCTGTTTGGCTCAACCATAAAGTACTGGGCAAAGATTTACTGCCCCCAAATACCAATCGTGATTGATATGTACAAACTGTTTGTGGCCACCCTTTTTCTGGACAAAATGCTGGCTCGCCCCAACTTCGTGTTGCATTTAAAATTGTTGAAGCACCGATATTATCTCCTTCTAGCAATTGTTTTTTTACAGTAGCATTTGCATGCATAGAATCTGTCACTGATTGAATTTCCACATAGCCATCAGCCAATTTAAATTGATGACCCTCGTGTCTTGATTCAAATACAGGCAAGCTTGTTGTCAAAGTCACATTGCCAGAACATCCAGATGAAGACATTGTTACTGTATCTTTTCCAAATCGTGTGTAAGGTTGTTTGATACAACCGTCTTCAATTAAGAATGCAAATGATTCAAGGCGCCAAGCATTATTTTCATATATAAATCTTTGTGGGGCTACATCAGGATGAACAACCACAATTCCATTGGAAATTTGGCTCCAATTGATTTGACGAATTTGACTTTCCGTCCACGGGGTTTCCAAAGATTCAATTAAAATATCCCCTTTGTAAATCTTTGTGATTCCATCTTGAATCAATAATAAAAATTGTTCTGTACTATTCGGTTCAAAAGCAATTAAACGTCCAAAATTGGACACATTTGCGATATACTTCAACCCTGGTCGTCTGTGAATACCACCTGTTGGTTCTAAAAAAACATTTTTTAACGCCATCGCCCCATTTGCATAAGCGGTTAAATCTACGCGCCCCAATAAATCGGTGGATAATTCCCCCGCCGAGAAATTGGTTTTACTTGAAAATAGATTGGTCATTGACGCACCTCAATTAAAGAAAAATCTTGAAAACATGCTGGTACATCTTGTTGGCTATCCGTCAATTTGGCCGCTTTAAATTCTTCGTCCGCCCGTTGATACATATAATCTGTTCTGGTTGTACTTTCTGTTAAAGGTAGACATAGTTCAGCCCCTAATTTAGCAATCAAAGCATTACTGAAAAACGGGGGGAATGTTGATTCATCAGGGCGTGCAATATATGAAATCACAACCTGCTCTGCATTGGTATGCAATTTATTCCCCACAATTTTATATTTTAGTCCTTGGCTTTTGAAACAATTTCCTGCGGATAAAACACGCACGCAATCATTCGGCAATTGATATGCATATTGATAATCCGCTGTCGGTTTTGCCACCAATCGAGCTAATTCAGCTTTTTCTAATGCAAAACGCCATGGATAGGCCGCCAACAAACTTTCCACCGTCGGTTCATACAGTTGCGTGCAAACTTTTGCTTCCGCTGTTGCTTCATTAAATGAGGCAATAGGACTTGCTCCTAATTTCACTAATGCACGCGAACATAAATCAATTTTTGTATAAGTCATTTTGGCTTCCTTTCACAAAAAAAGCCCTCTTCTTGAAAGGAAGAGGGCCGAGGTTTAACAAGTTTTAATTACGAATTTGCCGCTGGGGTATCCAAACAGACCATTTTCACAACACCATCTTTATCAATCAAACAGGCACCCTGACTCATCATATTATTCACATAATGAGCAGCATAATCACCATGCCATGTAATGTCTGTTGTAATATCTTGACCTGCTGCTAAGCCAACAGCTGATTTATGATAAATAAAGCAAGTGGTTGTGGCATTAGCGCCTGTGCCAGATGTAGGCAAACCTGTGTGCATAATCCAGTTGATACCCATCCATTTACGAGATTCTGAACCTGCCACAAATGGATGCTCATCACCCACATAATTAGCATTAGAAAATTCATCCAAACTGAGCAATTGATTCCATTGAGCTGGGCCAACCAATGCAAAGCGTTCACCATCATCAGGCACATTTTTAGCATTCAACATTTCAAAGGCCTTCAATATACGTCCTTTTGTCAATGCTTCACTGGATGTACCAGCTGTTGCCGTTGCATTACCCAATGCGCTAATAATCAAGGCATCTGTCTTACGCCCTAAAGCATAGGCTCCAGCTGTTGCCAAAACCTTACGTTCATCGTGGCCAACTTTCAATTCGTCCAATTTATCCACCCACTGTCCAGCATACCAGTCGGATAATTCACATTCAACTGGGGCGTGTGTCACAGCCGATGGTGTCAATTGAGCATTGCGGGCAGATTTTTGATTGGCTGTTTGCGCTCCAATTACTTGGAACGTTGTGCTTGTTCCCGTAATACCACCTTTAAAACGGACGGTATTGCGAAGTTTAGAACCTTGTTGTTGATAAGCATTATGTACTTCCGCTTCAAAATGTTTAATAAAGGAAGCGTCAATTTCTGTTGATACTGTCATGTATTTTTTCCTTTCATATTTTGTTATTTGTATTTTAGGTTACTGGGTTATGAAGTTTCCTTCGCCCGTTTTTTAGTGGGGTCCAAAGACTTATCCACAAAAAGATTAATCGTATAGTCGCTTAAATCCGGCCTCTACACGTTTTAAAAGTTCTGGATCTTGGTCACGCCAATACTTTGGATTTTGCATCAATTTTTTCAATGTCTCTTCATCATCTACTGTGGATACTTTTCCACGACCTTGTACCAATGGAGATTCCATTTTCCCTTGCATCATTTGATACAAAGTCATAATACCATTTTTCGATTTTGCCAATGCATTGAAGGTTGATGAATCCATATTCTTTTCAGCCCAAGCTGAGATTTGTCGCGCAATGGTATTGAATTGTTCTGGGCCACCAAATTCTTGCTCTAATCCTTGTAGCTCCCGATCTGTGGCAATATCTTCCACCATTTCTTCCATAAGTGGTAGGATTCGATCCGTTGCTAAATCATACACGACTTGCGCCTGATCATTGGTAAAACCATGTTGAAATAGAATTTCATTAATTTCCTCATCGGCTTCAATCAAGGGATTTTTACTCACAATATGGTAATCCTTGGCTGATTTTGGCATTTCATCTTCTGTTTTTTTAGATTCGGACATTTTTCTTTCCAATGCTAGATATGATTTTAGCAATTCTTCCGTTTTTAAATGACCTTCATCATCTAAAAATTTTTCAGGGACTTTGATTTCTTGTTCTTTGACATTTGTCATTTTATTCTCCTTTTTATTTTATTGTTGTAGTGGGATAAACGGTGCTGTTTGTTCATTTTTAAACAAAGTATCAGGGATGTTTAATTTTTGCCCCAACCATTTCACAAAACTAGGTACATTCACCTCCGATAATGCTTGTTCGCCTAATTTTGTAATTTCCATCAACCACTTTAGTGCGTTTTCTGCATCCTTTTCGGCTTGCTTCTTCGCACGTCCAGATTGATAAGTGATTTTTAAGTATCGTCCATCAATAAATATTTCTGGAATTTCACCACGTTTACGCAAAATAGATGTTGCCCGTTCAATCAATGGCATCAGTAGTTCTGACTGCAATCGGCCATAGGTTGCTCCCAATACTAGTAACATATCTTCACTGCGCTCTGTTACTTCGGTTGCTGTCATCATAGACGCATTATCGATTTGTCCCAATTTATCACCTAATAAGGCATGACGTATATGCTCACGTAAATCTTTAATAACTAATTGGGACACATCAAATTTTCCGGGTGATTCTAATGCTGTCAATCCCTTTGATCCTACTGCTTTTGGAATAATAGCACCCGGGGTTAGATGGATATTGGCGGGATTTAAAACGCCATCATCCTCGGCAAGCCAAATACCTGTCACAGCAATTGTGGCATTTTTAAGAATCAATTCCACAACCTTATTCGCTGTCTTGATATCAGGCAGTGCTTTCATGACAGGGGAACGGCCGTAAACTTCCCCCGGGGCTTTCAGCCAACGAAAAGCAATAAATGGTGATGTTTCGTAAATGCCTTCTTTCAACAAAACAGGCTCACCACTATTGGGGACCAGTTGGCAATCTGGATTTAAAAAAGCGGTATATGCATATGTGCCATCTAATTTTGGCTCAACACATTCAACAACACTCAATATTACTTTTTCTTTTTGAGATTTTGCAATCATTTCGCTGCTTACTGCAAAATCACCGAATCGATTCATAAAAGTTTCCAAATCCATTTGTGTTGTTCTGAATATATGGTCTAATCGTCCACAAGGACCTTCATCTAGACAAACCTGAGATAATGGAACTGCTGTAAAACGAAAAGCTGAAGCCGATCCAAAGGGTGCCTCTTCAAACATTAAACATGCCGTTCCAACAGTAATTAAATCTAAATAGCATTGGTGAATTTCCATGGCAAAATTACTGCGATCAAAATTTGTTTGCAATACCTCTGTCATCTGATTTAAGGTTGGGATAAGATTTTTTTGTTCTTCTTCTTCCAATTCTGAACCAGCACTCAGATTGAACCATTTTAACCAAGGAGGTGTCAATTCTGATAGCATCATGGCCCCTAGTTGATCGACTGCATCTGGTGCTGTACCATCAAAAAGGCGATTCGATTTTTCAGAGGTTGCATTAAACACTGCTTCTCTTTGTGGAAAAGCATACTCATAGCATTCTCGCCATGTTGGTTCCCATAAAGCACGTTCATTTAACGCTTTCTTATAGGTATTATATAGGACAATCGTGTCTGTCATTTTTTCTCCTTTTTCAATTTAAAATAGAAAAAATCACCCGTTATTCAGGGTGATTTTTGGTGTGATAGATACAGTTCTTGCTTTCAATTATTCACAGTATAGCATAAAAATTTTAAAATGTCAAGGAAAATTTTCCTTTTTTTGTTTTAAAAAGCAAAAAAGTTGATATGGAGTCCATAAATTCGGGGCTTCTATTCCCAAAAATCTTTTGACAGTTTCCACACATGTCATCGGACGCAAACAAAATCTTACTTTGTTTGGAATTTTGGGTGTTGTTCTTACCAACTTATATCCTTTTTCCACAAAAAATCTTTCAATGTGTAGTGTTTTTACTATTATTAAATCTGTAAAATGCATGACTGGATCAATAACGCACCAGTCCCGACCATTACCAATAATGACCAAACAATGATAAAAACCTTTTTTCAAAAAATGTGTCCACCAATGCGTTGGTGATCCGCCAAAAGCAACATAAGCAAATGCAGGTCGATATCCAACTGATAGCGTGTATTTTAGCATTTTTCTTTCCTTTTTTTAAGTTGCCACAATGCCTTTTTTCTTTAACAAAGCCCCCAAAAAATCTAATGCTTCTTGCCATAAAGAACATATTTTTAAACTGTCCCCAAAGTGCGGATGAGGCGGAACTTGACTAAAGCCATATTTAGACAATATTTTTAGGTGACAAGGACGCAATCTCCCCATTTGAGCTAATCGTTTAACTGCAATTAAAATATCAGATTTTTCACATGGTCGTGCGACATGAGAACCGCTATAATGTTGGCTTCCTTTTTGTAATTGTTCGCACAGACAATACCAAAACCACGCTTCCTCAGCGCTTTCAAATGGCGTTGTCTTTTCCTCCTTCACGAATGTTAGGTATTTATTCCTCATTTTTTCCCTTTCAGCTCTCAATATGAGAACAAAACAGGAACATAAAGCAAAAATTTCCTTTTGTCAAGATAAAAATGAGAAAAAAATCCTATTGACTTAAATAAAAAAATATGCTAAGAATTATTTGCAACTAAAAAGTGAAAGGATTCAAAATGCAACTTTCGTATCAAGAAATATGGTTAGGCTTGGAAAACCTCGCAAAAGCAAAGGGACTTTCTTTGTCTGCCATGGCACAGCGCGCAGGCTTAGATCCAACAAGTTTTAACAAATCAAAACGAATCGGCGCAGATGGGCGCAAACGTTGGCCTTCTACAGAAAGCATGAATAAGGTCTTAAAGGCCATGAATACCACAGTCTTCGAATTTATGGAATATGCAGGGCAACCCCTTCCAACGCCAAAACACACCATTCCTTTATTAGGTCTTGCGAAAGCAGGTCGCGAAGGCTATTTCGATTCAGATGGTTATCCCTTATCAAATGATGATTGGGATGGTATTGAGTTTCCTATTCAAGTTGCAAAAGGCGTTTATGCTTTGGAAGTTTCAGGCAACAGCATGGAACCTGTCTATCGCGCAGGAGATAAATTAATCGTTCAACCCGATTCAGAAGTTCGGACAAATGACCGCATTGTCATCAAATTAAAAACTGGTGAAGTTATGGTTAAAGAGTTACAACACAAAAGCGCCAAAAAGGTTGAGTTAAGGTCTTTAAATCCAGAACATACGCTCATTACATTACAGCCAGACGATGTTTGTTGGATGGCCAGAGTCATTTGGGTGAGTCAATAAAACCCCTTGTCTTTTTTCAAACTTTATGTTATTCTTCGTGTAGTGAGGAGACGTCATTTGATTTTAAAGTGTTTTTCGAATAGTTTGTGCTACCATGGATGTAGCGAGCCGCGGGCGACACTGGTATCTCGTAAGATTCTTCGGGAGAGATCCCTCAGAGTGACAGGAGGATACGAATCTGGTCGCAGTATGGTCGAGATGTTGGCTGTGCTGGCGATTATTTCTATTTTAGGGATTGCGGCCATCATTATGTACCGTTCTGTGATGGATGGCTATAAAGCAGATACTTTGTACAACGACATCAAGACTCGCCTTATTTTGGCTAACGAGCGCAAAGAGCGTCTGTTTAGTACTGATTTAGGGAATCAATCTACCTTTGGATTACCTATTTTATTGGAAAGAAATAAACCTGTGATGGGTTATAATAAAGTAACAATAACAAATGTACCTGAGAATATTTGTAAACGGTTGCTTATGAAGGAATGGCCCGCGGATACTGCCGAAAAATCAAAGGCACGAATTTATGTTAACAATTTGCCATATCCAACAAAAATTCAAAAATGTCCTGATGGATTATCCACATTTGCTGTGGCTTATCGCTCAAGTTTTGCTTTGGATAATAATTTAGCAAAAATATGTACAGAAAATAGTGAATGCAACGCCTGTGAGAAATGTTTGAATGGTGAATGTAAGATTGATTGTGGTGACCATGGTACGTGTTTTGAAGGAGAATGTGGCTGTGACGAAGGATATACTTTAAATGAAAACGAATGTGTTCTAGATACTTGTGGTGGTGTTACATGCACGGGTGCAACCACATGTATTGATAACCAATGTGTTTGCACGGGTTACATAGATAACACAGGTTGTCACCCTTGCCCTGACCATGCCACCTGTGATGGGGAGACTTTCTCATGTGATACAGCGAATCAATGGTATCTCGTGAATGGAGAATGTCAACAACCAGATTTAAGTTGTACTCATGACAATCAATTTAAAAATGCTGATGGTACCTGTACCTGGTGCAGTACCCTTGATAAAGTTGCCGTTACAAATGAGGTAGATTGTATGGCGTGTAAAGCTAACTCCAATAGTGCCGCCCGTAAAATGAAAAATGGTTATTGTGTGCGAGAATCTTGTGGAAGTGGTTGGTTCCCTGATCAAGAAGGTGTGTGTAAATCTTGTAATATCGTTAATGGTATTTATGTGGAAGATGAAGCAGATTGTATGGCGTGTTCTGGCACCCGTCAAATGGAAAGCGGGCGCTGTGCGTTGATAAATTGTCCTGATGGCAGATATAAAGAAAATGGATGGTGTTCGGATTGTACTCAAACTGGGGCACGTTTAGTTCAAGATACTGCCTGCGAAACTGTGTGCCCAAATCGGCAATTGATTTACGACAGTGCGACAGATGGTTATTGGTGTGTGAATATGGATGAATCAAATGCTCAAAATTGTGGTGGAGATAAATTCTTTTGGCAGTCCGATTCGGAAAAACTCAATGAAGGAGTGTGTGTGTCATGTGCTACAACAGAGAGCAAGAAAACAGTTGCTGCGGCGTGTGCCATGTGCAATGGACGGCGCAAAATGGTGGAGGATAAATGTGTTTGTGCAGGCTATAAAAGCTCTGGCAAGTGTAATGCTTGTCCAGATCATGCAATATGCGATG
>DFKH01000027.1 GCA_002373815.1 Alphaproteobacteria bacterium UBA3650 | reverse complement strand
ACACACACACACATGTAAAGGCTGCCGAGCAAATATGCGCGAAAGCGCAAACAATATCCCACCGATTGTATTCGGTGGGTTGAATCATATTTAATTAAAAAAGAAAGGGAGAATAAAAATGCAAAAAAATATACAAAATGAATCAGGGCGTTCTATGGTGGAAATGTTGGGCGTATTGGCTATTATCGGGGTACTAAGTGTGGGCGGCATTGCCGGCTATACCACCGCTATGAACAGCCATCGCGCGAATGAAGCCATCCAAAATGCAACAAGATTGGCTGTATTGTTATCCAGCAAACGTTTGTTGAATTCAAGCACAACATTGAGTGAAGATGAATTAGCTGGAACAGGTTTTGAAATAGCAGAAGATACCGATAAGATTGTTTTAAGCGTTTCTGTATCGGATGCGGTTAAAACTAAGATTGAAGGAATGGGCTTAAAAACGGCCACACTTGGAACAAATAATAATAAGCTTACTTTTACCTTTAAGAACGATTTAAGTGAACAAAATCCTTCGCAAACAGGGGGATCAGGACAACAAAAACCCGAAACACCAACACCAGAATGTACCTCAAATTCAGATTGTTATGCATGGGAAATTTGTGACGGCGGAGAGTGTAAATGTAATGAGGATAAATGTCTTGATTATTGTAACAATGCTGGGAATACGTGTACGCAGGCACCAAATCTTGCCTATATCACAAGTCCAATCGGACATGATGGATTGTACTGCAACTGTGAGTGTCTCACTGGTGATACGCTCATTTTAATGGCGGATGGAACAACAAAGCGGATTGACCAAATGGCGATTGGCGATAAAGTGATAAGTATCAACCCTGTGACAGGTATGATAGCGAAAGATGAAGTAACAGTTGCCGATTCATTTGAGAATAAAACCCATACAGAGTATGATATTTGGACATTCAGTGATGGGACGATTGTTAAGACCGTTCATCCACACCGTTTTTATAATATTGAACAACAAAAGATGGTTTATATGAGTGAATGGAAAATCGGAGAACATGCCTATACAAAAGATGGCAAACAAGTGAGTCTTGTCTCTCACGAAAATGTAAAAGAGGAAGTACATCATTACACAATTTTCACGAAAAATTGGAATAACTATTTTGCCAATGGATTGTTATCAGGCAACAGAAATACACCTGATATGAAGTTAGGAAAATAAAAATGCAAAAAAATATACAAAATGAATCAGGGCGTTCTATGGTAGAAATATTGGGCGTATTGGCTATTATCGGCGTTCTAAGTGTCGGAGGTATTGCAGGATATAGAACGGCGATGGACAGCCATCATGCCAGCCAAACCATTGATCGGATTATGAAACGCGCCGTTACGGTGTCTAGTGCCAAATTACTGGGGCAAACTGCCAGTTTAGATGGATTTGATTCAAATGATGGTGTATATGCTATTACATTAACAAACGGAACAACAATAGCCACACCAACTTTTGAAATGACGGTCGCTCATGTGCCTCAAAAGGTGTGTGAAAAGATAAAAAGTTATGATTGGAAATTACCGAGTATCTGGCCTAAAAAAAACTGTTCAAACATAAATGATATGCAATTCATATTTTCCAACGATTTAACAAATACTCCTTCTCCCACAGATTGTTCTTCCAACAATCAGGCTTGCACTGGTTGTCAAACTTGTGAAAACGGTATGTGTGTGGATAATCCAAGTCAATGCCCTAACGACTCTACTTGCACCAATGGTAAGTGTGTTTGCCAATCAGGTTTTCTCAGCTGTGGAACTACGTGCTGTATGGAAAATCATCTTTGCGCTTCAAATGATAGCTATGCTGGGATCATACAATGTCAACCTGTGACTGGTAGTGGGTGTATTAAAAATGAAGATTGTGATAGTGTCAACGAATATTGTGACATTCCAAAGGCCAAGTGTAATAATCTTAAAACTGGAACGTGTCTCAATAAGCCTAGTTTAATTTCCATTTTATGGAATAACAAAACATTTTTTATATCTACGCAACAAATGAGTGTTTGGAGCGCAGAAAATTTATGTCTCTCCCACGGGAAACAGTTAGCCAGCCTTGGTTCTATTGGTATCGCATTAAATTATAAAAATACGAGTGGTTTGGGGCCTCTTTATCAAGGACTCCACGATGCCAATATCTATGAGATCAGTGAGGGAGAATTCTGGACAAGTAATTCTCCACAAGGATGTCGTCATTCAACAATTTTTATTCAGGAAAACAAAGAGGAAGTAATGAGGAGAGCTTTATACATGAGTGACGCATTTGCTCTGTGTGAGTGAGCCCTGCTTTTATGACTACCTGACACTATTTAACCCCACATGGATGGTTGTGGGGTTGTTTTTTTATCTATAAGACATTTTTTTCTTGCTTTTTCCCGAAAGTTTGTATAAACTCTCGTCATACTCACTTTAACGAAAGGGAACAAATGAACGAAGAAAATAAAGCAAAAGTTGATGCCATTATCCGTAAATGGAATGGCAAACGTGGCGCTTTGATTATGGCGTTGCATGAACTACAAGGTGCTTTTGGTTATGTGCCTTGGGATGAAGCCTTATATTTGGGGCAATCATTGGGCGTACCCATGGCTAAAATTTATGAGTGTTTGACATTCTATAACTATTTTAAGGTAAAAGCTCCTGGAAAATATGTGATTTCTTTGTGTGATGGAACAGCATGCCACATTAAAGGGGCTGCAGATGTTTTGTCAGAGTTAGAAAAAGAATTAGGCGTTCCCGCCGGCACCACAACAGATGACGGACTCTTTTATATTCAAGTTGTGCGTTGTTTGGGATGCTGTGGCTTAGCACCTGTCATGGTGATCAATGGAACAACTTATGGTAAAATGACGCCTGATAAAGTAAAATCTATTATAAATGAATGGCGTGCAAAGGAGGGCAATTAAGATGGTTGAAATGACGCCTGAACAAATCGAAAAATTAAAAGCAGTTGGTCGTATGCAAAAGGATAAGCTTTTGCAAATGGGTAAAGATTTTGTGACCAACAATGATAAATATGAAGCCACAATTTTTACATGTAATGCGACAAGTTGTCATTCTGGTGGTGGACAAGCCGTTTATGAAGCTTTTAAAGCCGCTTTGGAAACAGCGGGTTTAACAGACAAAGTGCGTTTGGTGGCAACGGGCTGTATGGGACTTTGTGCTGCAGGCCCAATGACACGTATTGAAATCAAAGGTCGCAAACCATTTATCTATAAGGAGATGACAGCTGATATTGCTCACTTAATTGTAGAACAACATGTCAAGCCTTTGTTGGGACAACCCGAAGCCGAATTAAAGTTGGCACCCCATTTGCAAGAAAAAGAATTGTCTGTGGATTTGCCATTCTTTACAAAACAACGTCGCGTGGTGTTGAAGCACTTGGGCTCTTCCGATCCAGAAGATTTGGGCGAATATGTGGCCAATGGTGGTTATCAAGCTTTGATGAAATGTTTGTTTGAGATGACCCCCGAACAGGTGTTGGATGAAATCAAAAAGTCTGGCTTACGTGGTCGTGGTGGCGGTGGCTTCCCAACCGGCAAGAAATGGGAATTGTTGGCCAAAGCACCCTTAGTGGATGGTGAAAAGTTCATCATCTGTAATGGCGACGAAGGTGACCCAGGTGCCTATATGGATTCTTGTATTTTGGGTGGTGGCGCACATGCTGTTTTGGAAGGTATGTTGATTGCCGCTTATGCAACAGGCGCTACATCTGGTTGGTTCTATGTGCGTGCCGAATATCCGTTGGCTCTGGAACGCGTGGAATTGGCGATTAAACAAGCCAAACGAGTCGGTATTTTGGGTAAGAATATTTTCGGAACAGATTTCAGTTTTATGGCTGAACTCAGAATTGGGGCAGGGGCATTCGTTTGCGGTGAAGAAACAGCGTTGATGATGTCTTTGGAAGGAAACAAAGGAACACCGCGTCCTCGTCCGCCATACCCAACCGAGAAAGGGTTATTCCAAAAACCAACGATTATCAATAACGTTGAAACGTGGGCCAATGTACCTCAGATTATTTTGAATGGGGCTGATTGGTTCTCAAGCGTTGGAACAGAAACAAGTAAGGGAACAAAAGTGTTTGCTTTAACGGGTAAAGTGAAACACTCCGGCTTGGTGGAAGTCCCAATGGGAACAACGGTGCGCGAAATGGTAGAAGAAGTTGGGGGTGGTACCTCAACAGGTAAACCATTTAAAGCTGTGCAAACAGGTGGACCTTCCGGCGGTGTGATTCCAGCCAAAGAATTAAATCTACCTCTTTGTTACGAAGAATTAAAGAAAATTGGATCCATGATGGGATCTGGTGGTATGATCGTGATGGATGAAGATGATTCCATGGTGGAAATTGCTAAGTTCTATTTGGGCTTTACAGTAGATGAATCTTGTGGAAAATGTGCTCCATGCCGTTTAGGTGGATACCAAATGTTGCAACTTTTAACCAAAGTTGCAAATGGTGAGGGAACAAAAGCCGATTTGGAAAAGATTAAAGAGATTGGTTCTGCTATGCAAAAAGGTTCTTTGTGTGGTTTGGGTCAAACTTCACCAAATCCAGTGCTTTCCACTATGAAATACTTCCCAGAGGAATATGAAGCACTATTGAAAAAAGATGATGAAAAGAAAGGATGCTAAAAATGATTACATTAACAATTGATGGAATTGAAGTAAAAGTCCCAGAGGGTACAAGTGTTTTAGACGCTTGCCGCGAAGCGCAGGTAATTGTACCAACTTTGTGTAAGCATCCCGACTTGGAAGCAACTGCCGCTTGTGGTATTTGTATCGTCAAAATCAATGGTAGAATGTTGCGTTCATGCTGTACACCAGTGGCAGAAGGGATGCAGGTCATTACGCGCGATCCAGATATTATGAAAGCCAGAAAGACGATTGTGGAATTGATTCTTTCTCGCCACCCAAATGATTGTTTGGGCTGTCTTAAGAATGGTAACTGTGAATTGCAAGATTTAGCTCGCGAATTTTCGCTGGATAAGGATGCATTCAAAAACATCACACCAAGTGAAAAGGAATTGCCAGTCGATGATTCCACTGGTTGCATTCAACTTGATGCCAGAAAGTGTGTCCAATGTGGTCGCTGTGTTCAGGTATGCCAAAATGTGCAAAATGTCTATGCTTTAAGTTCTTTGAAGCGGGGTATCAATACACGTATGGCACCGGCTGGTGATTTGCCTTTGAATGATTCTCCTTGTATCAAGTGCGGTCAATGTTCCGCTCACTGCCCAACAGGCGCTATTACCGAAGTGGATGAAACAGGTAAAGTGTGGGACTATTTGCAAGACACAACAAAAACTTGTGTTGTGCAAATTGCCCCAGCTGTCCGTGTGGCTTTGGGAGAAGCTTTTGGATATAAGAGTGGTGACTTGGTGACAGGTAAAATCTACGCAGCTCTGCGTCGCATGGGCTTTAAAGCTGTTTTTGATACGAACTTTGCCGCCGACCTGACTATTATGGAAGAAGGAAGCGAATTTGTTCGTCGCTATACAAAAGAACCAGAACGTTTACCACTTATTACAAGTTGTTGTCCAGCATGGGTGGATTACTTGGAAAAAGTGGATCATGATATGATTGATAACTTCTCAACCGCAAAATCTCCTCAAGCGATGCTAGGAGCGGTGGCCAAAACATACTATGCCGAAAAAATTGGTGTAGATCCAAAGGATATGATTGTTGTGTCCATTATGCCTTGTACGGCGAAAAAATGGGAAATCAAACGCTCCAAGGAAATGTTCCATGATGGCGTTCAAAACATTGATGTATCCTTGACAACACGTGAATTGGTGCGCATGATTAAACAAATGGGTGTTGATTTCAATGCTCTACCAGATGAAGAAGCAGATTCTCCACTCGGTGCTTATTCGGGTGCAGGAACCATTTTTGGATTCTCAGGTGGTGTGATGGAAGCCGCTTTAAGAACAGCTCATTATCTGATTACAGGTAAAGAGATGGAAAATTTGGAGTTTGACGAAATCACCAATCTGAATGAAGGTGCAAAAGAAATGACCTTGAATATCGCTGGCAACGAAATCCATGTGGCGGTGGCTCATGGTATTAAAAATGTGTCCAGTGTTTTGGAAAAGGTACGTCGCGCCAAAGCCAATGGTGAAAAAACACCTTATGACTTTATCGAAGTCATGGCTTGCCCAGGCGGTTGTGTGGGCGGTGGTGGTCAACCTTTGGGTGTGACAAACGCTGTTCGTAAAGCGCGTCAAGCAGGACTTATGAATGATGACCGCAAAGCCAAAGTGCGTTGTTCACATCAAAATCCAGATATTCAAAAACTTTATAAAGAATATTTGGGCGCACCTTTGTCGGAAAAGTCGGAAGAATTGCTGCATACACATTATACAGCACGTCCGCTTTACAACAAAGAAGACAAATAAAGTAAAGCCCCGAGTAATCGGGGCAATTTTTTTGTTGACATCAGGTATAATTTTATCTTAAAATAGTTTTGACGATGGGTGATGTCTGTCGTTGGAGTGTAGTAACCTC
>DFKH01000021.1 GCA_002373815.1 Alphaproteobacteria bacterium UBA3650 | reverse complement strand
TTCATCATATATAAGAACATCATCTCTATTAATGAACTCTTTTATTGATTTTTTGGTGAGGTCGTAATATTTAAAAACATCAAATCCGTCTTGAACCCAATGGTATTTTTTTCCTCCCGGAATTTCTTGTTCTTCTGTGTGTCCTTTAACTAATTTATACCAATTTGGATTCCATAAAAATTTCCATCCTGCTGAACGTTTTCCAAGATGTATTTCACCGCCCACAAATCCACCATCTTCATCATATGCATAGTTTGGTGATGAATATGTTTCATTAACTAATGTTTTAATTGTTGTGAAATCATCCTTATCAATGACATCTTTTATTTGTTGTTTTCTCTCTTTGGATGGTATGATTCTTGCGTAAAAGTTTGTTCCCATTATCGTTCTCCTTTTTAAAGGATAAGGAGAACAGTTTAACTCTTCTCCTTATCGTAATTCGCGCCTTATTATGCGTTTTCCGGTTCTAAGTTTGCCATTCTTTGCGGGTGACACCCTTTTTATCGGTGCAGCCTTTGCAATTGACACTTGTTTTTGTTTGTTTTTACATCCACATCCCATAATTGTACTTTTTTCTATAAATATAAGATTCAATAAAGTTTTCACGCCTTTATTGTTTCTTCAAATTCATATCCATTCGTCATGTCAGGTGTGTAAAACATGTGTTCATATATTTTACCTGTTTCCCATTTATTATGCTTAAGAACAGACTTAATATACTCCCTAACAGCTTCGATTGTTTCGGCGTTGTACTCAATTGCAATTTCTCTGCCACGTCTTTTAAAGACAATTATCCACTTTTTCATCGTTTTATTGTTTTCTGCAAAGGTACAAAAACTTTTTTAAATAAACAAGTAATTACGTCTTAAAAAAAGTTAAAACTGTGCCAATTGTTTTTCTGCAATTTCACAATATTCAGGATTAATTTCTATGCCGATGTATTTTCTTTTGGTTTGCTTGCACGCTAACGCTGTCGTTCCACTCCCAAGAAACGGGTCAAGCACCACATCACCTTCATTTGTCCATGATAATATGTGGTCGCGGGCAATTTGTAGTGGATAAACGGCAGGGTGGTCTGTTTTGTTTTGTGCGATGGCAATATCCCATATATTGTCTTTAACCTTTTGGCGATTAACGTTATAATGTAACTTTCGTCTGCCATTTTCTCCACCCATGTTCTTTGCTGTTGAATTATATTCTTTTCCACCAAGTTTGCAATTAACCATTATTGGGTTAAATGTTTTTGGTTTTCCCTTGCTGAAAATCATCATATAATCGTAACAACTACAGTATCTTGGTTGCTTAACTTGTGGCATAGGATTTGTTTTACGCCACATCATAACGTCATTGACGTTAAACCCAATTTCTTGGAAATATAACGCTTGACGAAAACTTGTTAGTGTTTTGCTGCCTTTTTCCACCTTATCATTAACAACCCAAACAACAACGCCACCGTCCTTGACTACCCTATATAATTCTTTGGCTATTTCTTGAAAAACCTTGAAATTCCATGAACTCTCAGGATTGTTATATTTTCTCAAGTCGTCGTATGGCGGGCTTGTTACAACAAGGTCAATTGAATTGTCATCAACATCGGATAAAACGTCACGAGCATCACCACAGTATATTTTATTTAAATCTAACATTAATCGTTTCTTTTCTTTTTAGATTCGCGTTCTGCCAATTTTCTTTCTTTTTCTTCTTCAGCAATCTGTTCAATGGCTATAAGAGAAGATTCTATTAAATCAAGATAATTAGAATATTTTTGCCTCATTCGTAAAACCTCGCCATATTGCGAATTGTCAACATTAATCTTGTCATGTTCTGAATCATATGAAACATTAGACAAAGCGCCTTCTAACAACATTTTCTTATCATTATCGGACAATTTATTAAAAACCTCCTCATAGATAAACATTTGTATCGTTCCTTCACCCTTTGTAAGAAACTCTGTTGGCGCACTCGCCTTAGAAACCTTTACCGCCGCATTTGCTTTCTTGAGTGACATAACTCTCAGTATTAACCCCACCTGTGGGAGACCTGTTTTTTCGAATTCGTCCATTGCCATTTCAACAATATCTGGACTTGTACTAAATATTTTACTCATTTTTAAAACTTTTTTGCAAATATACATTTTATTTTTCAAAAAACAAAATATTTTCTATGATATTTATGGGCAAAAAAACCTTTATTTATGGCACGTAGACCTAAAAGATACATTTACCACATCATTAAAACGAGTCAAGGAAAACAATATGAAGATGTTTTCTATGCAGATACTGCTGAAAAGGTAAATAAAAAATTTAAAGAAATGCTCAAGGAAAATAAGAAAGTGAAGTTTCCTGTGAGATACATTAATAATGGCGGCTTGAAAGACGCCAACTACGAGCTTGTTATAATCAAACGTAGAGAAAAAAATGAAAAACCCGAAGTAAAAATACGCGACGACTATGGCAAGTTTGTGAATTACGTATCCACTGATGATGATTGGGTTATATATGATAGGTCGCCGTATGATAAAGAAGAAACATTTTGGGTTTATGGGTATCACCCACAATTGCAGAGAAAAGATTTTAATTGGATTTTTGATGAATTTATATTAAAAGGTGCTCACGATAAATATAAATTTCGTGAAGTTGTTATTTTTAAAAATAAACTGCTCATCAAGCAAGCCGATAAACTTGATATGGTCATGTGCAAAAATAAGTCCGACTGTGTAAGGCTTTATAATACCATAGAAGAAGAGTCAAAAAAGAAAAACCTTAAATACATTATGTTTAATGGTGATGGATGGGAAGGTCAACAAGGGCAATATTGGTTTAACCAAATTCAGAAATTAACAAATTGGTCGAAACTGAAAATATTAAGGCGTAATCTCAGGCCTTAATCTATTTATAAAGAAACAAGACTTAACTATGGAGAACGCCAAATTTAGTGCATACACAGAGGATAGTTGGATTATTTTCACGAAAAACAATATTGATAAAAACAAACACACTTATCAAGACGAGGGTGATGTAGATGAAATACCATTCTCTTGTTCAACCAACAATACTAAAGTTGCAAGAACAGGACATATTATTATGACACAGCTTGACGGTAGCACCGCCAAACCTATTACAATAACAATTGTACAACAGCCAACAAAAAAGCAAATGCGTACAATATTAACACGTGACAAAGGTGATTTGGTGACATTTAGTCATGATGGGGTGATAGAAGAAAGTGGTTTCAGAGTGAAACCGTATCCATATTTAGATGGGTATTATTATGCCACCCTTGAAACACCCGTTTCAACAACGGGAACAGGTAACGTGTCTGCTATTGTCTCTAATAGAGGTAGCGGCATGGCAAATGTATCAATAAGAAGAACATTTGCTGCGGATACTGTTGAAAAAGCAGTTGATGTCGCCATGACGGAGTTTTCTGCGGATGATTTTAGAATCATAAAAGAAAGACCGGAAGAAGCAACAATAAATCCATAAAATTAGCGGTCATTTTTTGACCGCTATTCTTTTTCTATCACTATTGATAGATTTTCAAATTTAATCTCAATCATGGAATCAGATGGAATAAATTCTCCTCGCTCGTCTTTATCGGGGTTAAGTCTATAAAACAAATCCTCATCAATTTTTTTAAAATTTTCCTGATTAACCTTTATCGTTAACTTATTATCAATGTTAACGCCATCTTTCGAGAGTTCGTTTGATATGCTTTCCCCTATTTCATATATATTATATGCTGAAAAATTAAAATCGTTTAACATACCTTTAAAATTTTATCAAACCATTTTCCTAAGTTATTTTTGAATTGTTTGGCTTTTGATGGCTTTTTAGGCGGCTCGTTTAATGTTGTAATCATTTCTTTACCCATCTCTCCACGCAACGCCTCTGCAAGCCTATTTCGTTCACTTTCAAGTGCAGCCTTGGTTGCTTTTCTGTCTTGTTCCAAGCCATGCAGTTCTGAATTTAATAATTCTTCCATAGTGTTTCGGTTTTTTCCTTAGATTCATTATTATTACCACTGTAAACAACCACATTGAAGTTTATTTTTTCAAAACCGTTTTCTTCAAGTATTTTATATCGTTCACAATCATAACCACTTATAAGTATCTTAGCTTTACTATTGATGACAGTATCCAAAAATTTATTTTGCATTTCGCCATTCATATCCACCTTATATCTTGTGGAGGTTCTCGTACTCCAATCATACGGTGGGTCACAGTATATGAGTGTTTGGTCGTTGTCGTGTTCTTTAATTAACTCAATACCATCTTTGTTTAGTACATTAACCTTTTTTAACCTTTCATGAAGTTCAGGCAGTCTCTCAATTGCGGATAAAAAATCAGATGTGCACTTTGCCATACCTCTTCTCGGCATTAAATTAATTGACATTCCACCTATACCGTTTCTATTTATTCTATTAAGATAAAAATACATGTATGCCCTATCAATTAAAGATAAGTCTTTATCTTCCTCAAGCCTTTTTTTATATTCCCTTCGTAAATCTTCACTATAAAATGTTAAATCACACCTTAATTTAAATTCATTATATAAATCTTCATCGGTCAACGTCTTATAAAGTGAATATACATTTGGTTCTAAATCATTGTATATTTCGTTAGGAACATCCGCACACGCTTTTAAACCGACCGAATAAGCGCCGCTAAATGGTTCAATGTATGTCGTATAAGTGCCCTTTTCAGGAAAAAATGATGATATTTTTCCCCACATCGTACCTTTTCCACCAAAATATTTAACGGGTGCATTTAATAATTTCGCCATAAAAAGAAATCTCCTATTTTAATTTTTCTAAATCCGTTATTTTCGAGTTGGGAGTAAGCATCCCTTTTGTCACCAAGAATAAGCATCATGTTGCCCTGTGTGATTATAACCTTAATAATGTTGGCGATATCATCATCCTTAACATTAAGAGTATTGCAAAATGTAAATGATTTTTTGTCGCAATATTTTTCTATCAGTCTTGCAGGCGGGCGATTGGTTACAATAACCCTTGTTAGCCTCGTGCATAATTGCAGCAATCCATCAACGCCACCAAGCATTTCTGTTGCGTTAGAAGAACGTTTTTGCGGTGTTATGTTTTTAAGTGATGTTTCTGCGCCCGCTTTATTTGATTTAAAAAACTCATATGATTTATTAACCACATCGCTAACGTTGGTTAATTCAGGGTTCTCACATTTTTTCTTAAATTCATCAAACAAACTCGGTGTATTTAAAACATTAAAAAAGTCGTAAATATACTTATCATTATCATTATATATTTCAGAG
>DFKH01000079.1 GCA_002373815.1 Alphaproteobacteria bacterium UBA3650 | reverse complement strand
GCGCATATTGACCACGGCAAATCCACCTTGGCAGATCGGCTGATTCAAAAATGTGGGGCTGTGTCCGATCGTGAAATGAAAGCCCAGATTTTGGACAATATGGACATTGAACGCGAGCGCGGCATTACGATTAAAGCGCAAACGGTACGCTTGAAATATGGTGATTATATTTTGAATTTGATTGATACCCCAGGGCATGTGGACTTTGGCTATGAAGTCAGCCGCTCTTTACATGCTTGTGAAGGGTCGTTGCTTGTTGTGGATGCAACGCAAGGTGTGGAAGCACAAACGCTAGCGAATGTGTATAAGGCTTTAGATGCGAATCATGAAATTGTGCCGGTCATCAACAAGATAGATTTGCCTGCCGCCGATCCAGAACGCGTGAAAAAACAAATTGAGGATGTGATTGGTTTGGATACAACCGGTGCACCGCTTATTTCCGCTAAAACTGGCATTGGTATTGATGAAGTTTTAGAGGCGATTGTGAAGCGGTTGCCAGCCCCTAAAGGAGAAGTAAATGCACCTTTGAAAGCTATGTTGGTGGATTCTTGGTTTGATCCCTATTTAGGTATTGTGGTGATGGTACGTGTGGTGGATGGTGCTTTACACAAAAATGATCAGATTCAATTTATGGCAACTGGGGCGACTTATAAGGTGGAGCGTTTAGGGTACTTTACCCCTAAAATGCAAGATTCGGATAGTATTACTGCGGGTGAATTGGGCTTTGTGATTTGTGGTGTCAAAACGATTGGCGAAACGAAGGTGGGTGACACGATTACGCACGAGAAAAATCCATGCAAAGAAGCGTTGCCTGGTTTTAAGCCCAGTCAAAGTGTGGTGTTTTGCTCGATGTTCCCTGTGGATATGAGCGATTATGAAGCGTTGAAAGAGGCTATTGGCAAATTGCAACTGAACGACGCGAGTTTTCAATTTACGCCCGATAAATCTATGGCGCTTGGTCAAGGTTTTCGTTGCGGGTTCTTGGGCCTTTTGCATATGGAAATTATTCAAGAACGTTTGTCCCGTGAATTTAATCTGGATTTGATTACAACCGCGCCATCTGTGGCGTACAAAGTTTATAAAACAAATGGAGAAATGCTTGTTATGCATAACCCCGCTGACATGCCAGATGTGACGACCATTTCCAAAATTGAAGAACCATGGGTAAAAGCCACCATTTTAACGCCAGATGAGTATCTGGGCAGTATTTTGCAGCTTTGTACAGAGCGTCGTGGTGAGCAATTGGATCTCACCTATGTTGGCAATCGCGCGATGGCGGTGTATCGGTTGCCCTTAAACGAGATTGTGTTTGATTTTTATGATAGGCTCAAATCTATTTCGCGTGGATATGCTAGTTTTGATTATGAAGTGGATGATTATCGGGCATCTGATTTGGTGCGCGTGAATATTCTGGTGCATGGGGAACAAGTGGATGCGTTGGCTTTCCTTGTCCACAGGTCTCAGGCTGAACGGCGTGGACGTCAAATTTGTGCGCGTTTAAAAGACCTGATTCCACGCCATCAATTTAAGATTCCGATTCAAGCCAGTATTGGTGGGAAAATTATTGCCCGTGAAGATATTTCAGCCTATCGTAAAGATGTAACCGCAAAATGTTATGGTGGTGATATTACCCGTAAGCGTAAACTCCTTGAAAAACAAAAAGAGGGCAAAAAGCGCATGCGTCAATTTGGTGAAGTGGAAATCCCTCAAAATGCCTTCATCGAAGCCCTTAAAATCGGGGAAGAGTGATGCATAAATTTTACCATTATGCCCCAAAAGAAGCCGATGTATTGAATACAGGTCTTTGGACGCTAATAAAAGCTCCTCGTGAATCTTTATCACATTATTTTGGTCGTGCAAAAAGTAAAACGAAAAAAGGAGTGTTGGCTTATTTGGAAACAATTTTTCCAGGACGCAGTCGCGCGATTTCCTTTCTCACAAGTCCTATGACAAAAGAATGTTGTTTTTACAATGATTTCAAAGCAGATAGGACCTTGTATTGTATAAATTTTGATAAATTACAAAAGTCAGGATTAGTTGAAGCTGTTTATCGAATTGATGGTAAAAATTTCAAAAAAATTTCTGCCAACGAAATTTTATGGGATGAAAAATTACCCTGGGGAAAAGTGGGGGCTGGTTATTTTTTTACGAAAATTCCTCACTATATGATTGTCGTGAAAGAGGGGCTTGTGCCACCTGAATTTATTTCAAAAGAGTGAGTAATGTTGGATTGATTTGTAATTGCTCACATGCTTTTTGTGTTTGTTCTTTGGTTGTTTTTTTGTTTGTTTTTATTGCCCGAATCAAAAGGTTTTTGGGTGTATGGGTAAAATCAATAAATTCCAGAATTTGAACGGAATATCCTTGTGTCTCCAATAAATTCGCCCGAATCGCGTCTGTTAAGAGAGCACTAAATCTTTCTTTTAACAGACCATATTTGGTAATTAAAGGCCATACATTTTTCATCTGAGCATTGATTTCGTGTTGACAACAGGGAACGGATAAAATGATGGGCGTATTCCATTTGATAGCGTTAGCTAAAGCGTAATCTGTTGCAGTGTCGCAAGCATGTAAAGAAATGACCATATCCACAGGGCATTTTGGCTTATAACCAGCAATATTGCCAATTTCAAAATGAAGATTTTTATAGCCATATTTTTCTGCGACTATGTTGCATTTTTCAATAACTTCTTCTTTTAAGTCTAATCCAATAACGTGTGCATTTAGGCCTTTGATTTCGGTTAGATAATAATAGGTTAGAAAAGTTAGATATGATTTACCACAGCCAAAATCGATTACTGTTATTTCTTTTTTAGTCCAGTTTTTTAATGTGTCATCGATGATTTCCAAAAATTTATTGATTTGGCGGAATTTATCCATTTGCGCATGAATAATTTTCCCATCTTTTGTCATAACTCCCATGTCAATTAGGGCTGGGATTTTTTGATTTTCTGGAATCAGATAGTTTTTGATTCGATTATGTGCTTTTGGGGTTGTTTGCTGCTCAGCGTGTTTGTAGTGACTTTCTAAAACTTTTCCTCGTTTACTTTGGCGGATTTCAACATCTTCTTGTATTCCTAGTATATTCAATTGTTTGTACTGAGTTTGAAATAATTCTTCTATACGGTTGATGAGGGATTCTATTGTCAAAATATTTTCTTGGAATGCCTGTTTGTTTGTGTAAAGTGTCAATTGCCATGCGGATTTATTTTTTAATGTTATGGGTTCCACAACGGCTTTATTATAAGCATTAGATTTGATTTTCTTGTTGCTTAAGATCAGTTTGATAAAAGGTGTTTTTAGATAGTGTTCTAACGTCATTTAAAACTCGTGTTTGACAATATTTACCATGTTTGCCATAAGCATAGCAACAGTCATTGGTCCTACGCCACCAGGGACAGGAGTCAGCCATCCAGCTTGTCCCATCACAGAAGAGGCATCTACGTCTCCGGCGATACGCCCATCCTCTGTTTTGGAAATGCCAACATCAATCACGATGGCTCCTTCTTTTATAAAAGGACGTTTGATTAGCCCTTGGACACCTGTTGCAGATACTAAAATATCTGCTCGAGAGCATATCTCAGCTAAATTTTGTGTTTTGCTGTGTGCTTGAGCAACTGTGCAGTTTTCATTTAAAAGTAATTGAGCCATGGGGCGTCCTACCAGTCTGGAACGTCCGACAACCACAGCATTAAGTCCCGTTAAATCTGTGCGTACTTGTTGAATTAAACGCAGACAACCAAGTGGTGTACAGGGCAAAATTGTTGGGTGTCCCGTCATTAGTCCCCCTTGATTTTTACTTGTCAAACCATCCGCATCTTTTGAAGGAAGAATGCTTTCAATGACGGCATTTGTATCAATGTGTTTGGGAAGAGGTAATTGGACCAAAATTCCATCAATGGATGGGTCTGCATTTAAAATTTGAATAAAACGAACAATTTCTTCTGTCGAGGCGTGTTCGGGCAACTTTTGAATGGTTGTTCTTATGCCAACAGATTCAGCCGCTTTTGTTTTCATTGTGATATAAAGTGTACTGGCTGGGTTATCACCAATGTAGACTACTGCTAAATGTGGTGGATGGGAAAGATAACGAATTTCTTCTTTTAATCGTGCTTGTATTTGATTGGCTAATAGGCGCCCGTCTAGTCTTATTGTATCCATATTATTCCTTTTTTTCGATGATGGATCGACGCATTGCCTCGGCCAATAAACGGCGTGATAATACGTCCAATTGTTCCATTTCCATTTGTGTTTTTAATTGTTCTTTGCTTGGCATGACCTGTTGAGAACGCACATTGCATTTCATCATGACTAAGATGCCTGTTGGTGAGCGCAAGGGGCCAATTGTTTCACCTACTGCAATATTTGTTAAAAGTTCTCGTAGTTCAGGTGGCATTTGTTGTGGATCTGTCCATCCTCGTTGTGCAGAATCTGGGAAAGGTCCAATTTTGATGTGTTCCAAGAAGGCATCACAATCTTTGGATTCTAAAGTCGTGGAAACGTCTACATCTTCGGAAAAAACACCCTGTGCCATTTCCCATAAAGTAACACTATCTCCTTTTACACCTTGTTTTTCTAGCTCATTTTTCATGGCTTGATAACGTTTGTTGACAGCCAAGTTTGAGATGTTTACATTTTGTGCTTTACTGCGTAAATATTGTAACCATAAAAGATCCGCCTCTAATTGAGCATTTAATGCTTTTTCTGGTACTTTATTTTTTTTCAATATTTGAGGTAATGTTCCTGGAGATAAATCATTTTGTTGTTCCAAGTGGGCTTTTGCATTATTGATTTCTTGCGGGGATACTTTGAAACCAGCATCAAGCGCTGTTTGTTTTTTGACAGCCGATTCTATAATTGTATCCAATGCTTCTTTTTGTAATTGAGCATTTGACATAGCTTCATATTTTGACGGTTGTTGAAACTTTAATAATTGTGTCCAATTTAGAACATCTAAATCAGAAATAGGATTATCATTGACCGTCGCTTTTAATTCCATGGATAAAGCGGGTAGCGTATTAAAAATTAGTATCATAAATAGTAAATATCTCACTCGCCAATTCCTCCTAATGTTTTTAACAAGATTTTGACCATAAACGATGTGCTACCTTTGTAGTTCCTGTCACGAGCATACGATTTATCCATGTCAAAAATTACAGCAGTGCATTCATTATCATAGCGCAATTGAATTCCATATTCAATAGGTCCCCCTTGCTTTTTTAGGTTATAGCGATAATGTCCCGCCGCTTGCCAATTTTTTGTTAGCTTTGAACTCGCCCAAAAACGAATTTCATTTTCTTCTCCATAACGTCGGTTATCTAATTGATAAGAGCCTTGATATAAGTAGCTGAGGCCGATGCGGAACGGATTATCTCCGATTGATAAACTTACATCATTTCTACGTTTTGCAAAATTTTCTCGGTTTAAACGGAAACGATAGGTAAAAGATAGATATTGGTAATTCATTTGAATTCGACCAATGTAGTCAGATAAATGGTTGCTATACCCCATTACATCACTCATTTCTTCTGTCTCATGGAATCGATAGGTTTGTCCTAACAACAACGATAAGGAACGATTTTTTGCGGAATTATGATAGGCTGTCCATTGCAATCCATAGTTTAGGCGGTTTCCTGTTTCAACGCGGTCATAGCCTGCGAATCTGTTTTCTGAAAAAAGATTGGTGTCATCAAAGTCAAAGACGGTACTATCCACGTTTGGAATGTCTGTTGGATTGTGGATGTTTGGTGATAAAACCAACATAACAATAGGTTCCAAAATTTGGGTTGTGGATTCTGTTTGCATCGCTAATGGATAGCTGATTTTTGTGCTTGCTACGGAAAAAATTCGACCTTTGTTGTAGGTGTCATTATTTCTTTTGCTGACGAATGAGCGATTGCCTGCACTTAATGCATAACCATCCAAACGGAAACTTGCATTTGTATCTGTGACTAAGCCAAACGATGTGATATAGGGTAACGATAATCCTTGTGTGAAAGAAATTCGATCAGATTTAAAGTGTTCTCGCGTGTTATAAATGGCCCCATTTACTTTTGTAAAGGCGTATATTGGTGTATCGAAAATGGGGCTAGAATTATAGACCATATCCATTGTTGGGATAATAACAGGAAGTGATTTTGCGTCTATTCCATTGACTAAGCTTTGAAAATGCCACGCTTTTGCGCGTGTGTAAAAACGTGTCCCAAAATATTCGCCTGTTAAATATGATTGCAAAAAGGAATCTGAATCATTGATGCCTTCAATATCGTAGCGTCTGAAATAGGTGTCTGTGAGTGTTCTAAAATATTGACCACCTAAGCGCATATTGTTTGTGACATCATATTCAAAATCGGCTTTAATGTGTCCTTCATTTTTATCATTTTTATCCTGAGTACCGCTTGTTTGAATATTGATTGCGCCCCGTGTAAAGCGTGCATTATAATTGATTATGCCTAAGGGAATATGATTGCTGGACCAACTTGGGGTGAGGAGTAAGTTTTGATTGTCGGCTAAATTGATAAAAAAAGGTGTTTCAACTGAAAAGCCCATTTCTTTGTTGTGTTTGAAACTTGGGTATAAAAATCCTGTTTTCCGTTTAATTGTTAAATCAGGCATTTGAAAATAAGGGAAATAGAGAATTGGTACATCTTTGACATCAAAAAACATATGGGTGAAAGCTATTGTGTGATCTTCAAAATCTTGGGTTACTTTTTTTGCATCAATCTTCCATAGAGGTGCTGATTCTTCACAGGTATTACAAGGTGTGTAAGAAGCATTTTTCAAAACAATTATATCTCCATTTTGTGTGGCAAGCATACGGTCTGCGCCTAAGTAGGTGCCATCTGTAAAGTAACCAGATAGTGTGTTTGCGGTTGCTTCAGATTTATGTGGGTACAAAACCATGCTTTGAACGGTGGATTTTGTGCCATCTGGTAAACTTAAATGAGTTGTTTGGGGAATATTGACTTCATCCGCTTCTTTGTTGTAAAGGATGCGATCTGTTGCCATTTTTATATTGTTTTGTGTCAATGTTACATTGCCTGAAGCAGTTAAAATGCCCGTTTTAATATTGTAATCCATGTCGTTTGCTTCAAATTGAATGGGGGTATTTTTATTGTCCTCTAATTGCTTTATATCAAGCTTTGGTGCCGCCTTGACTGGCAAAGCGAACCCCAAGACAATAAATGTAACCAAATGAATCCAGCCTATCTTTTTTTCCTTGAACAAGACAAGGTATAGCACAATCAATGGAATGCATAAATTTGCCGTCATCAAACCTAACCCCCATAAATTTCGAACAGCAATATTTTCAAAAGCTAATGAGAAAGATTGTATCAAGAGTGCGGCGATTATGGCAATGTTGACTTGTTTAGATTGCCCTCGTCGGTTATAAAATCCACTTAAAACACCAAAGGCGGCCAACCATAAAAACACAAGATTATATAAAGGTTGAGTTAAACGTTTAAATGCTTCCACTTTATATTTTCTATAAGTTGGACCGTTGACTTCTTCGGGTGTAGTTGATAGTAACTGTTTGAGTGACATTTCGTCTGGATTGAGTTTTCGTGGGGATGTTCCTTGCTTGTCGGCAAACAACATGGTGTATTTATCAAATTTTAAAACAGAAAATTGATGTGAGTTGGGTTGAAATTCTTGTCTTGTTCCTTTGTTGAAGGTCAAGCTAATGCCATCGGGGGTTTGAACCATTGTTCCTTCTTCTGCAATCAGAACAGATCGTTTGTCTTGTTTGAGTTCATATACTAAAATATCTTTTACTTTTCCCGATTCTTCACGTTCTTTAATGTATAAGGTAATCCCATTTTTTAAGGAATTAAACTGTCCCTCTTGTAACAATAAATGTGACAAATTATTTCGAATTTTCCACCTCATTTCTCTGAGATGAGAATAAGAATTGGGGATAATCCATAATGTTAGGAGGTATCCAAAAAAAACTAAAAATATTCCTAATATCAATAATGGACGAACCAATTGTTTGCTGTTCATACCGACAGCCTTTAAGACAATCAATTCTTTATCTGATTGCATGCGAATAAAAACAAAAAGTGAGACGCCGAATAAGGCAAGTGGGGATAAAATTTGTAAAAAATTAGGTAAAACCAATAATGTCATTTCGAGAAAAAGACCAAGTGATGCCCCCTTTGTGATGATCCAGTCAATCATTCGAAGAGATTGTGTTAGCCAAATTAAAATAATGAGGCTGATCAGAATTGTCATAAAACCAAGCAATGTTTGGCGAAAAATATATTTATCAATTATTTTCATTCATTTTTCCTTTTGGGTATTATACGCCAAAGGATGAGATTTTTCAATGACCTTTTTTAATCTGTTGGGTAAAATGTGTGTATAAATTTCAGTTGTGGCGATATCAGCATGGCCTAAAAGCTTTTGAACGGATCTTAAATCTGCTTCATGGGCAATCATGTGTGAAGCGAAGGAATGACGAAAGACATGTGGGGATACTTTTGTTGGATCTAGTCCAATTTCCAATGCAAGTTTTTTTAACTCTTTGAAAAATGTGCCACGCGTCAGATGACCAGATTTTGATTTTGCAGGGAATAGCCATTTATTTTTATCGGCCCTTGGGTATTTTTTTTCGCGTTCGTGAAGCCATTTGGTTAAAGATTCGCATGCCATCTCATTTAAAGGCACGATGCGTTCTTTATTTCCCTTTCCTGTCACAAAAATATGCTTTTTTTCTCGAATGACGGCGTCTACGGGCAGACCTACCAATTCACTAACCCGCATACCAGATGCATATAAGACCTCTAATAATGTATGAAGTCGTGTTTCCTTGGCCTGTTGAATCAGGGAGAATACGTCTTCTTCGCTTAAATATTTTGGTAAAGATTTTTGTGTTTTCGGTGCTTCAAGGTAATCTGTTGGATTTTGTTTGATGGTGTTTTCTGAATATAAAAAACGATAAAACTCGCGTATCGTTGATAAATGGCGACTTTGTGTTTTCAAAGAATAATGATGCGTTGTTAAAAATGCCAAATAATCTCGTAAGTCATTATTGCTTGCTTGAACTAAATTAGTTCCGATGCCTTGTAAAAAATGTTCTAAGCCTTGCAGATCTCTTTGATAGGCAGCTATTGTATTGGGCGAAGCCCCTCGCTCAGCGATTTGCATTTCTAAAAAAGCATCAATGTTTGCGGACATAATTTAAAATTATTCCTTTTCATATGTGATGGTGATATGTTGTCGTGTTGTTTTGGGGGCGCAATCACACAAAGCGAAAAACAGAGCCACGCTGATGACAGCAAGCAGTATAATTTTGGAAATTAAATGTCTGCGTTGTTCATAATATTTCATGTTACTTCCTTTCACTAGACAAATGATAAAATCTGTGATATATAATTTAGCATGAGTCAAAAATTATTACAACCAAAAATCTTATTGCTTGTTGGGATGATGGGTGTTGGTAAAACAAGTTTGGGGCGAATGCTGGCACGTCGATTGCATTTGCCTTTTGTAGATTCTGACAAAGAAATTGAGCGGATGACGGGATTTACGATTTCTGATTTATTTGCTCGTTATGGAGAGAATGAATTCCGTACAGGTGAAGAAAAAGTGATGGAACGTTTGTTGAACGGAACGCCTTGTGTTTTGTCGTCAGGTGGGGGCGCTTTTTTATCCGAAAAAACACGCAAAATTGCCAAAGAAAAAGCTGTTTCCGTTTGGATAAAGGCAGGCGCCGATGTGATTTCTGGACGTACAGAGGGACGGACACATCGTCCATTGGTGCCTTCTATGGATAATCAGCAAGTCATTGAACGTTTGGTTAAAGAGTGTTATCCTTTGTATGCTGAAGCAGATTTGACAATCGAATCGTTTGATGAACATCCTTCTAAAACGGTGGTGCGCTTATTAAAAGAATTAGAAAATCACAACGTCATTTCACCCTATATTCCCTTTCAGGAGCACAAATAGATGGCTTGGTTTGTATTGATTTTTTTATTGTTGGGGTCTTTTTTCTTTTCTGGCACAGAAACGGCAGTGACGGCTGTTTCAAGACCGTTGTTGCATGAACAGGCCAAGCGTGGCAATAAATGGGCGGCAAAATTGTTGGATTTGAAAAAAGATCCAGCCCAAGTTTTAGGTACCCTTTTGTTTGGAAATAATGTCGTCAACATTGCTTTTACAGCAATTTCAACGGGCTTGATGGTGGAAATGTTTGGTCCCAATTATGGTGTGCTGATTTCTACATTTGTGGTCAGTATTATTGTGCTTATTTTTGCTGAGATTTTGCCTAAAACTTATGCCGTTAGTAATACACTGCCAATGGCCTTGCAATCTACGCCTGTTTTGGCTGGACTGGTGTGGTTATTGCGGCCCGTTGTGAATGGGTTAAATTGGTTGAGTACGAAAACGATGAAGCTATTACCAAAAGCAACGCCTGTGGATGATCCTGATGAGCAATTAAAAGCAGAAATTCGTGGTGCTTTAGCGATGCAGGGTAATAATGTTTTATCGCAAGAAAAAGGTATGCTGAAAAGTGTGTTAGATTTGGATGAGGTTAGTGTGGGGGACATTAAAATGCACCGATCCAAGGTTGTTTCCTTAAATTCGAATATGCCGATTGAGGAAGTTATTCAATTTGTGATGCAAACACCATACAGCCGTATTCCAGTATATCAAGGTCGTCGTGACAATATTGTGGGCATATTGCATACAAAATCTGTGATGAAAATGATGCCTATTTTTTATGGTCATAGACACAAGCTAAATTTAATGGATTATTGCACAAAGCCATGGTATGTTTTGAATACAACTTCTTTGTTGGATCAATTAGTTGCGTTTAAGAAAAAACGGGAACATTTTGCTATTGTTGTCAATGAATATGGCGATTGGGAAGGTATTTTAACTTTGGAGGATTTGTTGGAGGAAATTGTTGGTGATATTTCCGATGAAACAGATAAATTAGAAGAGTCTATTTTCCAATGGGAGCGGACACCGTCTGGCGGTTATTTGTTGGATGGCGCAACGACTATTCGAGATATTAATCGACATTTTCATTGGGAATTATCGGATGAAAATGCGGCCACTTTGGCGGGTTATGTGATGTATTATTTGGAACGTATTCCCAATAAAGGACAAGTCTTTGAAATCAATGGATGGACATTTGTTATTCATGAAAAACATCGAAATCAATTGACGAAAATTGAAATTATTCCGCCCCCGTTATAGTCGCCAAGCGTCTTTGATGTGGTGGGGGATGAAATTATTTTTAAATAAAATGGCATCAAAGCGAATTTGATAATTTTTGTATTTGGGATTTTTGCGGATAAACGCTTCGGCAGCGCGAGCGACTCGTGTTTTATTTTTAATCGTTATCGCTTCGGCGGATGTCGTCAAGTTTTGTCTTTTTTTTACTTCCACAAAGATGAGTGTTTGCTTTTTTGAAAGAATCAGGTCTATTTCTCCAGCGCCTGTGCCACGACCTGTAATATAATTCATTCTAATTGGACGATATCCCTTTAAAATCAATAGGAAAAGGGCAATTTTTTCAGCAAAGTGACCTGTTTGATAATTACTTTTTTTCATGTGAGAGAATAATTTGATAAATTTCTTTTTTGTGAACTCCTGTTTGATCAGCTAATATTTCGGCGGCTTTTTTTACGGGATATTGAGGGCGTACGGTTTTAATTAAAGAGGGCCAATCTATTGTTTGTGCTGATTGAGGTGTTTCATTGGCACCCGCAATAACCAAAACTAATTCCCCTTTAGGTTCGCCATTTAATGTGTAATATGCAATCAAATTTTCAACGGTTTCTTTTTTTGTTTCTTCAAATTTTTTTGTAATTTCACGCACAACGGCCATTTCTCGATTGCCATACACCTCTAAAATATCCTTTAGCGCCTTTAGTAACCGATTCGGTGATTCATAAAAAATCAAGGTCGATTTCAAATTTTTGACGACTCTCAAGTGTTCTTTTCTGGCTCCTTGTTTTGTGGGTAAAAATCCACCAAAATAAAAGCTGGCACTAGATAGTCCAGACAATTGTAAGGCGGATAAAACAGCGTTTGCACCTGGTATAGTGGAAACTTTGATGTTTTCTTTTATGCAATCTCGCACCAATTTGTAACCGGGGTCTGAAACAAGCGGTGTACCTGCGTCAGATACCAGAGCAATGGTCATTCCTTGACGTAATTTTTGCAATAGTTTGGGGCGTGCTTCATCAGCATTATGATCATGATAAGCTGTTGTTGCTTTTACGTGAATTCCCAAAAGATTGAAAAGATTTCTGCTTGTTCGTGTGTCTTCGCATGCAACTAAATCGGCGTTTTGTAAAATCTCTTTCGCGCGTGGACTGATATCTCCTAAATTACCAATGGGGGTTGACACTAAATAAAGCATAAAAATCTCCTTGAAAATTTTATGTATTCAGTATATCATAAAACGAAGGAAAAAGGAAAGACTATGTTCAAAAAACTTTTTATGTTGTTTACTTTGTGCTTGTTGGCAGGATGTGCCACAGAGCGTCGGCCTATCTTTTGGAAAGGAGAAACTTCCCCCGTAGAAAGTTCGGGTAGAAAAGCGCCGACAGTTGCTGTTCTGTTGCCATTGTCGGGTGAATCGTCTGGTGTAGGGGAACACTTGAAAAATGCAGCTATGATGGCCTCTTTTGAGCATCAGCGGACACCATTGAAGGTGTTGTTCTTTGATACAGAAAGCACAGGAAATGGGGCTGTTCAAGCATATCATTGGGCATTGGCACAAAAGCCAGATATCGTTTTGGGACCTGTTTTTTCAAAAGAAGTTGATGCGATTAAGAAAAATGGGATTTCTAGACCCTTATTATCCTTTACTTCTGATACAAGTGTTGTAGATTCGAAAGTTTCCACGATGGCTGTGACGATTCCAGAGCAGGTACGTCAAATAGTTCGTCATGCTTGTTCGGCTGGACAGTATCGTTTGGCTGTATTGGGTCCAGAAAGTAAAACAGGTGAGATTGCAATGAATGCTTTAGCAAATGCGGTTGCTGCTTGTCCAGGGATGACGTTAACGAAGGTGTCTTTATATGCATCAAATACAATGAATTTTACAGATGCAGTTCAAAAAGTGGCCCCTCGTATGATTAGTGCTAAAAAGAAAGATTTAAGTGAAGCGGATCGAGCGGAATTAGCAAAGCCGGCTTCGGTACGTGCGGGGGTGGATGCAGTGATCTTGTTTGAAGAGGGCATTAAATTGCGTCAATTGTTGAGTTTGCTCGCTTTTTATGATATGGGACCGAAAGATATTCCTGTATATGCTTTAACTGTTGTAAAGCAGGTGAATGATAATAATGCAAATTTTGTGTATTTCGCTGATCTAGATGAAACAAATTATTATAACTTTTCGCGCCAATATAAGGATACTTTTGGAAAAGCTCCTATTCGTATTGCCTCGCAAATGTATGATGCGATGGGATTTGTATTGACGGAAATCGAAGCAGGGCGTCCCATAGAATTGGATGATTTAAAAACGCGTGATAGTTATTGGGGTGTTGATGGATTGGTGCGTTTGAATGATGACGGGACGAATCGTCGTGCGTTGCAATTAAAACAAAAACGTGGAGAGCGTTTTACTTTAATTGAACCCGCTGAATCGTTTTTTGATCGTCCTGTTTCAAGTGGATGGAATGCCTTTAATCAGCCAACAACATCACCAGTTGATTAAGCATTAGAATGCCCTCTTGCGTGGGAACTATTTTATTTTTTTGAATATGAATCCAACCTTTTTGTTTGGCTTGTTGTATTTTTAGCGGGGCAATGTTTTTTATGGGGAAGCCATATTGTCGCAATCGAAGTCCCATCAATAATTTTTCTAGATTTCGTTCTTTTTGTGTTAGCTGTTCTGTGTGGGGCGTTGTTTTTATCCACAAAGGGACAGAACGAGCATTTTCTGTTGCAATAAGTCCCAATCGCCCATGTGCTGCTGGACCAATGCCAATATAATTATGACCTAGCCAATAAGTCATGTTGTGTCGACATTCAAATCCTTTTTGGGCATAATTGGATACCTCATAGGCAGGGCAGTTGTGTTCTTGCATCAATTTATCGGTTAGTTGATACAATCGTCTGGCTTGAAAATCAGATGCTGTTTTTTGTTCTCTATGCCCAAAGATGGTGTTTTCTTCAATGGTCAATTGATAGAGTGAATAATGCGGTAAATGAAAGTCCAGAGCTTGTTTTAGTTCTTGTTCCCATGCTTTTAAGGATTGATGAGGACGTGCATAAATTAAATCAATATTGATGTTTTCAAAAATGTTTTGTGCGTCTTGAATACAATCAATAGCGCGTTGAACGGAATGTGTTCGCCCTAAAAATTTTAAATCTTTTTCATTTAAACTTTGGACACCAATAGATAATCGATTGATACCTGCCCTTTTGAAACTTTTTAATTTGTTTTTATCCACAGTGTCAGGATTTGCTTCCATAGAAATTTCAATGTCTGGTGCCAAATGATATCTTTGTTGTATGGTATTTATCAATTTTTCCAAAAATGAAAGGGACATTAGACTTGGGGTTCCACCACCAAAGAAAATGCTTGTTAAAGGTCGATTGTTTGGAAAAAAATCCATATCACGTATATATGTTCTCAGTAATTGTTCTTCATCTGGTTTGGCACACACAGTACTTGCAAAATCACAATAAGGGCATTTGTGTATGCAATAAGGCCAATGAATATATAGCCCTAATAAGTCTGTATCTGTTGGTTTTTTGTTGGACACTTGACAATCCTTTTAAAAAAAAGTATCGTATTTGTACAAAGATTTTAACTGAAAGGAAATGAAATGCAAGTAATTATTAATGGACATCAAATTGATTTGGGTGATAGCTGGCGGACATATACCACAGAAAAATTGACTGATATCGCTCAGAAATATTTTCCTAACGCTTTGGATGCAACTGTAAAAGTATCTCGTAGTGGCGATTTGTTGAAATCTGAAATTACTGTGCATCCTGTACAAGGAGCTGTAATTTCCTCAGAAGGTAAGGCTGGGGATGCTTATGCCTCTATTGATGAAGCCTTGGGCAAGATGAATCGCCAATTGAATAAATACAAAAACAAGTTGGTGGGGCATAAATACAGTACTGTTGAAATGGTGGATATGTCTGTTATTGATGCTGAGGAAGATAAGGAGGAAGCGGGGGAAGCGCCTGTTATTATTGCTGAGATGCAAACAGAATTACCAATTTGTACTGTTGCAACGGCTGTGATGCGTATGGATTTATCTGGTCAGAATGCTTTATTGTTCCGTAATACAGCTCATGGCGGATTAAATATGGTTTATCGTCGTGCAGATGGAAACATTGGTTGGGTTGATCCTAAAAACAAATAAGGAGCTTTAGATGAAGATTGCCGATATTTTGGCACCTGATGCCGTATTACATAATGTTAAAGCAAAAAGCAAAAAGCAATTGTTAGATGCTTTGGCAACGTTGGCTGCAAAAAAAACTGGATTGGATGCGGTGGCTGTTTTGGATGCCTTAATTGAGCGTGAACGTTTGGGAACAACGGGGATTGGCTTAGGTGTCGCTTTACCACATACACGTTTATCTAAGCTTAAGAAGATTTTTTGTGGTTTTGCTACCTCAGAACCCGTTGATTTTGATTCTGTCGACAATAAACCAGTTGATTTGGCTTTTGTTTTATTGGTTCCAGAAGAAGCGGGTGCCGACCATTTGAAAGCGTTGGCTCGTATTTCGCGTTTATTAAGAAATGAAGAAACTGTCAATGCATTGCGTAAAGCAACCTCTGCCAAGGAACTGTATCAATTAGTCATTGAAAACGATATGGATGAATAAAAAAATTACTTTATATACTGATGGCGCATGCTCTGGTAACCCTGGACCTGGGGGATGGGCGTGCGTTTTGGTTTATAAGGGAACTGAAAAAGAATTATCTGGTGGAGAATCAGAAACGACAAATAATCGCATGGAAATGATGGCGGTTATTGAGGGGCTTCGTGCCTTAAAAGAGCCGTGTAGTGTTGATCTTTATACGGATAGTAAGTATGTTCTTGAAGGGGCTACCAAGTGGTTGTCTGGTTGGCAAGAAAAAGGTTGGAAGCGAGCCGATAAAAAGCCCGTTTTAAATGTGGATTTGTGGCAAGTTTTGGTTGAGTTGCTCTCTCAACATGAAATTACGTGGCATTGGGTCAAAGGGCATGCAGGTAATCCGTACAATGAACGCGTTGATATGTTGGCAGTTCAACAACGAGATTCCTATAAGTAAAAGAAGGTGTAAAGAATTAAGGCAAGCCATGGCAGGCGTGCCACCCACCACACTTTAGATGCTTGTTTGCTGTGAAGAAATTGGAATATTTTTCCTTCAAACAAAAGTTGAATGCTGAATGTGAGTAATGTTAAAAATACAAAACTGAACAAGGGGCTGAGTTTTAAGAATAGGTTGTCGCTTGCTTCAAGAAAGGCAAGATAGGGCCTTGGCGTAACGAAAAGAAACAGTAAAGCAATTATCGATGAAGCAGGGATGAATAAGATACCTAAAATCATTAAGACAAGCGCTTTTGTTTTGTCCATGGGCTGAATAAGAAATTGCCAAAATTGATTGAACTGATCAGAAATGAAATCGTTTTGGTATGCGTATAACAATGTCCCACACAATATGATTATCCCTAGTGCAATAGTTAGAATGAGCATTTGTTTTGCTTGTGAGCGAAATTTTTGGTGTGTGGTAAGTGGAACTCGCGCCCAATAAATGGGGATGGCAGAGAGTAAAAAGAATAAAAAACAGGCTTGTAAAATTTGAAAAATGGATAAAGGCGCAGCGGGAATAGGTCTGTCAGTTGGTATTATTTCTGGCTCAATTTCATAGTAGTGATGATATGTGCGTCCAATAAAGTGAGTTGCATTTTGTGTTTTTGGTAAGATAAATGTTGCTCGTTTGTTTTTAATTTCAATATTCAAATCCAAAGGTTCTTTGTTTTCATCATAGACAGTCAATGTACGGGGGTGTCGATGAAAGTCCAAAACAATTTTTGTGTCACCATTAGAAATTTGTTGTGCATAGGCTGTCACTTTATTGGAATGCATGGGAATAGGGGTGTTTGACAATGCTAAAGTAATGGGCGAGCATTCAGACGTTAAAAGGGCCAGTGCTGTTTCGAGTGTTATAGACAAACGAATCGGGGTTGTGATGCATTGTTGATCTTTACAGGCCTGCCAAGAACCCTCTACATTGAAAGTAATTGGTTTCGTTGGTTTGTACGTTAAAACAGAGCTGATGGGATAAAGTGGTTCTTGCGGGTAGGGTTGTTTAAAAGGGGTGAACAAGGCGATAGGTAGATTTTCGGAAGAGGTGACTTTAAAGTCTGGCGTGTTCAATTCCCATCCGTCGGTTGGTAAAGCTCGTACGCCTAAATATAAAGGGCCATTGGTGCGTAAATCGGTTGTGCAGGAAATTAATTCTACTTCCCCAAAGGGGGTTTGTTGTATGGTGGAAGCTGTTTGTTTGGCCCATACGCTCAAACTACACAAAAGGGTGCAACAAAAAATGAATAGTTTTTTCAACATAAAGGTATGATAGCAAAAAAAAACTTGCTTGTCTTTAAAAAAATTTATATAATAGATTTCGTGATTAACCACTTTGGAGGATTATACCATTACTCAAACTTTTGAACGTGGGGATATGCGGAACCCCAATACAAACAAAGATGAACCGCGCATAAACGAACGTATCAACGCATTACAAATCAGACTCATTGATGAAAATGGCATAAACGTGGGGATTGTGTCCCAACGCGAGGCCCTGCGTCGAGCCAATGAGGCTGGGCTAGATTTGGTAGAAATTTCGGCGACATCAGCTGGCTCTGTGTGTAAAATCATGGATGCAGGCAAATATAAATATGAATTACAAAAGCGTAAAGCTGAGGCCAAGAAAAAGCAAAAAGTTCAAGAAACAAAGGAAATTAAATTCACCCCGAACATTGGCGATAATGATTATCAAGTGAAAATGCGCAGTGCCAAGAAATTTTTGGCCGAGGGCAACAAAGTCAAATTCACTTTGCGCTTCCGCGGACGGGAAATGTCCTATCAAGACTTGGGCGAGGCTGTTTTGAAACGGGCGGCCGAGGATGTGGCAGATATCGCCA
>DFKH01000033.1 GCA_002373815.1 Alphaproteobacteria bacterium UBA3650 | reverse complement strand
CTCTGCGCGCTTTGGAAGAAGCCTTAATGGATTTCCCAGGATGCGCTGTGATTACCAGCCACGACCGTTGGTTTTTGGATCGTTTGGCCACGCATATTTTGGCCTTTGAAGGTGATAGTCAGGTTGTATGGTTTGAGGGCAACTATGCGGAATATGAGGCCGATCGCAAACGCCGTTTAGGGATTGATGCCGACCAACCTCACCGCATTAAATATAAACCTATTGAGAGATAAAAAAAGCCCAGATTAAACGGGGCTTTATAAATTATAGGATTCTATTTATCGGACAACTCCTTTCCCTTTGATTGTGTCAAAGCGATTGGATGTTTTTTGTGTATGTCATTAAACAATTTCACAGTTTCCATGCCCTTTGAACCCATTGCCAGCACACCTTGTTTTAACTCTCGCACAATTACAACAGTACCCGGATCAACATTTCCATCTTTATCCAAGCAATAACACACTTTTGCCTGTGGGGTTCCATCTTTAACAGAATATTTTTTCTTATCCGTTGCAATCATCACCCCTTTTTCGCCGGCATGATCAATTATTTGCACACACAATCCATTGCAATAACGCCTCAATTTATAATCATAATGAGGAGCCTTTTGTGCTGTTTCCTTGTATATCAAATTTCCCTCAGAATCACACGCACATATTTCTTTTTTCCCAGCATCGTTTGTTTCAAAGCGTTCATAACCATTCGGATCAGTACCAACGTACTCTTGTTGTGATATTTTTTGTGCCAATGCTGGTGTTTTTGTTGGCTTTGTATTTTTCATTTGCTGTGATTGCAAAAAATTTGCAAATTTTCCAAATTCTCCCTGAATAAAACTTTCCATCCTCTTCGGAAGATCGCGTCTCATTTCTTCCTTCATTTCCTGACGCATCGTTGAAAGATCTCTTCGTAATTCTACATTTTGTTCTTCAAGATGTGTGTTCGCTGTTCTTAATTTTTGGACCTCTTTAAGTAAATCTTGCATCACCTGATCACGTTTAGCTTGTTCTCTCATATAATGCGCAAAATCTGTACTCAAACGATACATCTTGTCTGCTAATGTTTTCATATCATCCATATTCATTCTCCTTATTTAGTTATAAAAAAACACCGCTGTATGCACCATGCATATCAGTCGGTGTTTGGTTGATCATCGTCATTCTGAGGGATTCATCCCGAAGAATCTTACAAGATTCTTCACGTTCGTTCAGGATGACATTTATATCAAGCCGTGCGCGTTGCGCCCCGCTATGAAAGGCTAAGCAATACCCCCCCCCATCACAAAATTATCCTTATTTATCAAATACTTATTTTGATAAATCGTATTTTGCAAAGATGAGGTCACACAGCATTTCATAGGGGTAGTATAACATACTCGCCGACATTGTCAACACTTTTTATTTTTCCAAATTTTCTCGTGTTTCCTCAGCACCTTCTTCGTATAACTCTTCATCATCTGGACACAAGACTTTCAAAAGTTCTCTCAATTCTCCTACGTGTTCTTTTTCTTCCTTGGCAATATCTAATAACACGCGCTTAGCCCCTACATTATTCGTTGCTTCTGCTATTTGCTGATAAATTTGAATGGCTTCAAACTCGGAAACAATTGCAAATTTAATGGCGCGCAATAATTCTTCATCATTTAATTTTTGTTTTGGCGTATAAACATGATTGATACTTGCTAGTTTTGACATAGTTCCTCCTTTTGTTTGTCCTATAACAGATAGAGCAAATACACAAAAAAACACCCCCAACTTGTGGAGGTGTTTTGAACTTCAGATCGATTACCGAGAGTAGAATTCGATAACCAGATTTGGTTCCATTGGTGCCGCATAAGGAATATCGGACAATTGTGGAATTCTTACAAATGTTCCTTTCATTTCCTTTTCGTCCACAGACAAATAATCTGGCACATTACGATCTTGTGCACCTAAAGCTTCAATGACAACAGCCATTTCTTTTGCTTTGGAACGCACAGCGATTTCATCACCCACTTTGCATAAGTAAGATGGGATGTTTACACGCTTACCATTCACTGTCACATGACCGTGGCTGACGAATTGACGAGCCGCAAACACAGAGTTCACGAACTTCATTCTGTACACCAACGAATCCAAGCGGCATTCCAAAATACCAACTAAGTTTTCGGAACTGTCACCTTTACGACGAATAGCTTCTGCATAGTATTTGCGAAGTTGTTTTTCAGACAAGTTGCCGTAAATCGCCTTTAATTTTTGTTTTGCATTTAACTGCAAACCATAATCGGTTGGCTTTTTACGTTCGGCACCATGTTGACCTGGGCCATAGTTTCTTGTGTTTACAGGGGACTTCGCTTTACCCCACAAGTTCACGCCAAAACGACGATCTTTGCCGAATTTACGTGGGAGTCTTTTAGACTTTGAATTTGTAGCCATATTTTTTCCTTTTGTTGTTTTTGGTTACGCCCCGATAGTCTTTATCCGATAGGCCGATAAAGCGTGACAAGTTGGTTTATTCCAAAATGTCCACATTCTCGGGAAACGGATTGATTATACACGATTTTAAAATAAATATCAAGTCTTTTTTAAAATAAAACGCCCCGCTTTTTAGGACGGGGTGTACTCGTGTGATTTTACTGCCTTTGCGCCGGAGGCAATTTAATGCGACTAACACGCTGAGGTTTACTCGCAGGAATTTTTCCCTGTTGAACGACCTCTAATGTCTTTCCTTTTTCATCAACAATCACGCGTTCTGTTTTATCTGTTTTTGTCTGCATATAAAGTACTGGTCGCACATTACCATCCTTTGTTTTTATAAACTGAACTGGTTTGACAGAACCATCTGGCAACAACTGATGCACACGCACACCGTGTTTTGCCATTTCTATCATTGAAGTAAAATTATGAGCATCCAATTTAGCCTTCATTGTTGGGCTTTTGAATAATCCATAATCTGTTGTTCGTATGACAGCGCTATTCACTTGAGCCGTGCTGCGATAACGTCCAGGAGAAGCTATTTCACAATCGCCATTACGCAAATTGTCTATAATCTTTGTAAGATCTTTCATGTCGCCGCTTCCAAAGTTGCGCACTAAACTGTCAACGCCAACATAGACAATGACTGGTGTATTTTTATATATATCATGACCTTGTCCATGACCACCACCACCTACAGTTCTGGTGTACATTTGGGTGTCAACAGTCACTCCTAATAAATCCTTTCTGGAAATTTTGACTCCATCAATAACAACAGAATCGTCGCTAACTTTCGGCTTATTTTCCTCTTGGACCTTTTGTTCGGATTGTCCTTCAGTAAGTTGTTTATTCCCCTCTTGCACTTCTTCTGTCCTATCTTTTCTGGCATGGTCATCACCAAAATCGCTTGGTGCCTTGCCTTCCATTGGGGCAAACCTCAACCACAGCGCAGTAGCCGCCCCCACAACAGGGACCAACCATGGCAAATTACGTTTCCACCAACTTGGACGTTGTTTATTCAACAACTTGTTCAACAAAACATTGTCTGTATAACCCGCAACAACAACGGTCTTGTCCGTATCATTAATTGCAGATTTTACCCAACTACTTGAGAATGAACCAACCCCTTCGGAGATATGCTCCCGCGTCACATGGGAAAGCTTGTTCCACCAATTTTTATCCATTTTGTCCGATGGAACATATTTAGATCTCAATCCATTATCTGCTGGCATATTCTTCTTAGAATCAACAAACTTAATGCCCGCTTTTGTCAATTCAGCTCTCATCTTTGAAAATTCTTCATCGGACAAGCGGCTGGCATCCAAGAAACGAACCACATCTTCTGGTCCCAAATTCTTATTTGCAGGCCCTTTTCGTTCAATCATATCCCAATTTTTCAGATCACGCCAATCAATTGGATCTTGTTCTTTTGGCTTGGGTTCAGGTTCTGGACCTGGTGTCGGTTCAGGTTCTGGACCTGGTGTCGGTTCAGGTTTTGGACCTGGTGTCGGTTCAGGTTTTGGACCTGGTGTCGGCGCAGGCTTAGGTCCTGGTGCTGGCGCAGGCTTAGGTCCTGGTGCTGCTTCCACTGAATCTAGTAATGGTGATAAAATCAATTTCTCAATTTTATAATGATTTTGATTTTTCCACATCCGTCGAATACGAGCGATTTCATTATCCGTCATGTAAGTTACTTTCGCTATATGACGTGCATTATCATAATCAATACGACCACTAATAGTAGGATCATCCGTTTTACGTTGCATCAATTTATCACGCAATTTTTCTGAAACAGGCAATTGTTCTTGCTGCAAATTCCCCTCTGCATCTAACTCTTCGATATGGGTATAGGCTTTGGCATATCGTGGCTGCCCAACTTTTCCTGAATCCTCCAACTCACTTGCATGATATTCTGTGACCATGCGCCTAAAGCCATTTGCTGTTTTGACAGTCTCGTATTGTGTCACTATCCAATCAGTTTTTGAACCCTTTACCTTCGTAAAAGCATAGGTTGTTCCTTCGACAAGTCCCTTTTTCGCTTTAGCTTGCTCAGAAGCAATACGCGCTTTTTCCCATTCTTGTGACAACATTTTTCTATATTGTTCTGTTGCTTTTTGTGTCAAAACATCAATACGGGCAATATTGTGCTGACTATCCATTCCAAGAGCTGCCCCAATTTTTTTGCGCTCTTCTTTTGATGGCTCAACAACACGCCATGCTCCATCTTGTCTCACTTCATCATGGGTATAACGCGTTGCCAATTTTTTATTTGGTCTGAACCAAATTTCTTCAATTGTACGTTTATTTCCATTCGTTACAATATGTCTAATCCATCGTTTGGCTGGGAAATCAACTTCATAGTTTTCCAATGCTTTAGCGGAAGGTAACGGTGGCAATTTCCGCCCATTACCTTTATTTTGTCCTTTTCTTTCTTGATTACTATTCTCTTCTGCTGTTTTTTTTCTAACGACAACACGCTTGGATACCGTTATTTCATGCTTAACAATCGGAATCGTATATCCTGTCTCCTCTTGGAAAGCTTTTGCTAGTGCTGTTAAATATTCAGCTTCTGCACTTGTTTTCACCAACGAATTCAACTTATTAACCGGCTTAGCTCCCTTTTTGCCCTCATAGGCATCGACAATTTTGTCAAGCAACTTGGACAATTTAGGATTTTTAGCACGCCATTCAGACGTTGGAGGGAAACCCGCCTCAGCATCTATAATATCATTCCAGTGAAGAAGACGGTTTATAGCTTCTTTTTTAGTCAAGTCTGGTATTTCAACTGTCTTTTTCTCATGTACAGTTTTACGTCCCTCTCCGCCATGAGAAATCATAACATCTTTCATGGATTTTTTCACTTTATTAGCTGCTTTTGACCTTGAAGAGGGAGTTTTTTCTTTCCTCTTTTGAACCACAGGCTCTTCCACTTCTGCTTTTTTATCTTGCTCAGCATCTTCTTTCTTTGGAGGTGTTATTACTTGTTCAGCATTTTCTTTCCTAAAAACACGTTCCATCGCCTCTTGAACAACGTCTTGAACAACGCTATAGACTCGATCAAATTCCTCTGGTTTATCTGATTTAGCAATTATTCGTGGCTTCTTATTGCCCTCCCTCTTATCTATCACAACCTCGACTGGTTGTCTATTCTTGTCAAGCGAGACAGTATAAACAGTGTTGCTGTTATCATCAACTGCTCGAATTTCGGACTTGCCCAATGATAATACAGGCAAATACGGATTCTCATCTGTATAAAAGCCAATCTCATCCAGACTAGATAGATACCACACCTTAGTTTTATCACCTTTTTTAATGACCAAGCCCCCCCAGTCTACAGTCACATTTTGACTTAACGGGATACCAACAACCATATAATTTCCTGTCATCTCGTTCCAATGACAACGTAGTTTCATATCTTTGCCATTTTCATCTTGAATAACAACATCTAGTTCTTTTTTTTCACTATCCTTTGGTATTCTTTCCAACGCACGTCCCTCTATAGCCCTTATATAAGCCTGCAGTTCAGATTTATATTTGCGAATTTCTTGAGATTTCGCTAAATCCATCCATTCTTCAGCGGTCATCTTCGTAATATCTTTCTTTTCTGTTCCAGTCATTGTGTTCTCCTTTTGCGTTGTTGTTGTTTTTGATTTTAACTTAAGCTTTTTTACTTTTGCATCAAGCTCTTTTGGCAATTTCTCAGGAATTTCTTCAAAATGCATCGTTTTCATTTCTGTCAACAATTCTCTGTAGCGTTTGATCAGTTCCTGAGCTTCTGTACCAACCGCTTCTCTTTCAAACGATCCGTCTTTTAAAACTCTCCACGATTTTTTGGATTCATTATATATATATTCCACATCATCCACTATCATATTGTGTGCGCGTTCAAAATAACTATCATTTGAGATGCGAACTTTTCCATTTCTATATACATACGAAGCAGCACCTTTTGCGTCATATTTTACTTTTAAATACTTTGGTCCATTCCAAATTTCACGATGCACAACACGACCATCTATTTTTCTTTCTTCTTCTTTTATAAAATTTTCGCCAACTTTCCTTATCCGCGTCCTTATTTCACGATGAGGGGCATAACTCACCTGTAATTCTTCCTCGTTTGCTTTCAGATACCACCAACTCTCAATAGCACCTGTTGAATCATATATTTCTTTATAATATTCATTCTCACTAATCTTAATCTTTTTTACGGGAGGATCTTTATCTTGAATATCCAAATGGCGATCCCATTTTAAATCTGCCTCCCCCCAACGATTCCCATGTCTAAAGGGGCTTTGTCCCTCTTTTCCAAGCAAGTAATACAACAAATCAACCTGTTGGAATCTTCCCTCCATTTCCCCAACAGACGAAGAATCTGTGTTTTTTATACAATTAAAAATATTATCGTACGCAAGAGTACTTCCTGGAAAGTCCCTATCAACTATAGCCCGAACAGACTTTATTTTCTGTCTAGACAGGTCTGACACTTCCCCATCTGATTCACTACGATGATCCGGCTCTGCACAAAGCTTGATTCCTTTGATAACCTTACCACCATCAAGAACCTCATTTCCCACTAATCTATCGTGATATTTCGTTGAAAGACACGGCTTCACTATTTCATATAGCTCACGCACGAATGATGGTGTAATTTCAGATCGTGAATAAACATTCATTGTATCTGTTCTTCTGGAACGATGAGTTTGCGGAATCTCCCCAGGCACCTTAAAACCAACCCCATATTTCACAATAAATGCATCCAATTTTTTCAACACTTCCGCAAAATGTGGGCTATCCATTTGAATATCTAGCATTAAACGTTCCCGTGTTTTCATTGATTTATCAAACGCATCATGCCAAACAAACACATCTCCGTGCTGTCCATAAACCTTTACCCCTTTTTTTTCAGAGGGTTTCCACATCAATCTCACATTATCTTCATACCGTGCATTATTATAAGGACGATTCACAAATTTCATCACATTATAAACATTACCTGCAAAATTTAGATAACCCCTTCTTTCTCTGTCCGTATCGGTAGAACCATAACGAGAATGCAACTCTTTATCAATTTGTTTTGCATAAGCTTTATAAGCATCTTCTGTCATTTTAGGATTGGGTTTAATACCTAAACGTTTGGCGATTTCAACTAATGTTTCCATAGCGTCCTCCTGTTATACGTTCATTGTACCACACTTTCGCTATATGTCAAGCAATTTTAGGACTTTTTTATTATTTTTTAATAAAAAAATTATCCTTATTTTTCAATGTATTTTAATTTTTTTATGTTCGCATAAATTACTTTTTTCAAAAAAAGCTCTTGCAATTTGTTCGAAAAAGTGTATAATAGTTTTCGTTGCGCCCGTAGCTTAATTGGATAGAGCATCTGACTACGGATCAGAAGGTTTTGGGTTTGAATCCCGCCGGAATCACAAAGTTTGAGAGAGAAAGT
>DFKH01000090.1 GCA_002373815.1 Alphaproteobacteria bacterium UBA3650 | reverse complement strand
CGCAAACGTCCTGGTATGTATATTGGGGATACAGATGACGGAACGGGCTTGCACCATATGGTATATGAAGTGGTGGATAATTCTATTGATGAAGCGTTGGCTGGCTATTGTGACCGTGTGGATGTGATTTTAAATGGGGATGGCTCTGTGACCGTTATTGATGACGGACGGGGTATGCCTGTGGATACTCATAAAGAAGAGGGCGTTTCTGCGGCCGAAGTGATTATGACGCAATTGCATGCCGGTGGTAAATTTGATAATAACTCCTACAAAGTATCTGGTGGTTTGCATGGCGTAGGTGTGTCTTGCGTGAATGCTTTGTCCGATTGGTTGGATTTAACCGTTTGGCGGAACGATAAAGAATATTATGCCCGTTTTGAAGATGGCAATACGGTTAAACATTTGACAGAAGTAGCAGATGCAGAGGGTAAGCATGGAACGAAAGTGACTTTTCATCCATCGGCAGAAATTTTTACACAAACAGTTTTTGATTTTGATACATTGGAACACCGTTTGCGTGAGTTGGCATTCTTGAACTCGGGTGTGCATTTGCGTTTGGTGGATGAAAGATCCAGTGAAGCCAAAACAATTGATATGGAGTATGAGGGGGGTATCAAAGAGTTTGTGAAATTTTTGGATGCCTCTAAAAACTCATTGCATGGCGAGCCATTCTTTTTAAAAGGTGAAAAAGATGGCATTACCGTTGAGGCTGCTTTGGAATGGACCGATTCTTATCACGAAACATGTTTGTGCTTTACCAACAACATTCCACAACGCGATGGCGGAACACACTTGGCAGGTTTGCGTGGTGCTTTAACAAGAACGGTGAATAATTATGCAGTATCTAGCGGTATTGCCAAGAAGGAAAAAGTAGATTTGGCTGGCGAAGATATGCGTGAAGGATTGACGGTGGTTTTGTCGGTCAAAGTGCCTGATCCGAAATTTTCATCCCAGACAAAAGATAAATTGGTGTCGTCTGAAGTGCGTCCTGTGGTGGAAAGCGTTGTTGGTGATCGTTTGGATCAATGGTTTGAAGAACACCCAACTGAAGCCCGTTTGGTGATTGGTAAAGTGGTGGAAGCCGCTGCTGCGCGTGAGGCTGCCCGTAAAGCGCGCGAGTTGACACGCCGCAAGGGTGCTCTGGACATGGCTTCCTTACCGGGTAAATTGGCTGATTGTCAAAGTAAAGATCCGGCCGATTCTGAAGTCTTTATCGTTGAGGGAGATTCCGCAGGTGGTTCCGCTAAACAAGGGCGTGATCGGGCGCATCAAGCGATTTTGCCTCTTCGTGGTAAAATCTTGAACGTGGAGCGTGCCCGTTTTGATCGGATGCTCTCATCTGCTGAAATTGGAACAATTGTGACAGCACTCGGCACAGGTATTGGGCGTGATGATTTTAATGCCGATAAATGTCGCTATCATAAAATCATTTTTATGACCGATGCTGATGTGGACGGTGCGCATATTAGAACGCTTTTAATGACATTCTTCTTCCGTCAAATGCCGGAGTTGATTGAGCGTGGATATGTCTATATCGCACAACCACCTTTGTATCGTGCCAAACGTGGTAATTCCGAAACATATTTGAAAGACGACGCCGCCATGGAAGAATACCTGATTGGGTCTGGCACAGATGGGGCTGTGTTGCAATTGTCCGATGGGACACAAATTGCAGGTGCTGACTTGGTTGCCCGTGTGGAGCAAGCTCGCGTGGCGCGTAACTTGATTTTGGCGATGTCTCGTCATGTGCCATATCGCATTATTGGACAAATGGCGATTATGGGGATGTTTGGCGGAAACAAAGTCTATGATAATGACTTTGCCAAACGTTTGGACATGATGGAACCAGAATATGAACGCGGCTGGAAATGTGAGTATAATGAAAAGAATGAGTTTGTCTTTACCCGTGTCTTGCGTGGGGTCACCGAAAAGCATGTCGTGGATGAAACTTTGATGAATTGCACAGAAGCCCGTCAATTGGATAAAATGGCGGCCGAATTACAAGAATTCTATGCAAAGCCATCCGTCTTAAAAGTAAAGGACGAAGAATTCACGATTCAAGGGCCTGTGTCTTTGGCAGAAACAGTGTTCAAGATTGGGAAGAAGGGTGTTGCCATCAACCGCTATAAAGGATTGGGTGAAATGAACCCAGAACAGTTGTGGGAAACAACCTTGGATCCAAACAATCGCCGCTTGTTGCAAGTCAAAATTACACACCAAGACGAAGCCGAACAGGTGTTTTCTACCTTGATGGGGGATGTGGTGGAGCCTCGTCGCGACTTCATTCAAGAAAATGCCTTGAATGTGGCGAACTTGGACGTGTAAGGATTTGGACTAAATTAAAATTCCCAAGTTTTTGCTTGGGGATTTTTTGTTGCCTCTTTACATTTATCTGATTTTATGTTATAATTTCCCAATATTTTAGATGAGGAAATAGGATTTAAGATGAGTCAAAATATGCGGAACATTGCCATTATTGCCCACGTGGACCATGGCAAAACAACTTTTGTAGACGCTTTTTTGCGTCAATCTGGCGCTTTTCGTGAAAATCAGCAAGTCGCCACTTGCGCGATGGATTCGGGTGAGTTGGAACGCGAACGGGGTATCACGATTTTGGCTAAATGTACGTCTGTGGAATGGCATGGGTATCGCATCAATATTGTGGATACGCCAGGACACGCCGATTTTGGTGGTGAAGTAGAACGCATTTTATCCATGGTGGATGGCGTGATTGTGTTGGTCGATGCGGCGGAAGGTCCGCTCCCTCAGACAAAATTTGTGGTGGGTAAAGCATTGAAATTGGGTTTGCGTCCGATTGTGGTGATTAACAAAGTGGATCGTCCGGATGCGCGTCCTGTGGAGGTCAATAATGAAGTCTTTGATTTGTTTGCTAACTTGGGTGCAACGGATGAACAATTGGATTATCCCGTGTTATTTGCGTCTGGTCGTGATGGTTGGGCTGTTGAAAACTTGAATGATGAACGCATTGATATTGAGCCATTGTTCAAAAAAATTATTGAACATGTGCCGGCCCCCGAAAGTGATTTGAACGGGCCTTTCAAAATGTTGGTGACAACCTTGCATATGGATCCCTTTGTGGGACGTGTTTTGACGGGGCGCATTACTTCTGGTAAAGTTAAAACAAACGAGATGATTAAAGCCATTTCGCGCGACGGGCAAACAATTGAAACGGCACGTGTCAGCAAGATTTTGGCATTTCGTGGCTTAAAACATCAAGCCATTGATGAAGGTGTAGCAGGTGATATCGTCAGCATTTCTGGGTTTCAAAAAGCGACTGTGGCCGATACCTTGTGTGCTCAGGAAGTGACGGAAGCCATTCAAGCTCAACCCATTGATCCACCAACATTAGCAATGACCTTTTCTATTAACACAAGCCCATTGGCGGGGAAAGATGGCGATAAAGTGACGTCTCGTATGATTTGGGATCGTTTGGAAAAAGAGGCCGAAGGCAATGTGGCTTTGAAAATTTCCAGAACAGATTCCACAGATGCTTTTGAGGTGGCTGGTCGTGGCGAATTGCAATTGGGGATTTTAATTGAAACTATGCGCCGAGAAGGATATGAATTGTCTGTTTCCCGTCCTCGTGTGGTGATGAAAGAAGAAAACGGTCAAAAATTAGAACCATTTGAAGAAGTGGTCGTTGATGTAGACGATGCCTATACGGGTGTGGTTGTTGATAAGATGAGTCAGCGTAAAGCCGAAATGACAGGTATGATGCCGTCTGGTGGTGGCAAAACACGCTTGACGTTCTTGGCGCCTTCTCGAGGCCTCATTGGATACCACAGCGAATTTTTAACAGACACCTGTGGCACAGGCGTGATGAACCGTATTTTTGACAGCTATCAACCCTACAAAGGTGAGATTCAAGCGCGTCGGAATGGTGTTTTAATTTCCACAGAAGCGGGGCAATCAGTGGCCTATGCTTTGTGGTATATTCAAGAGCGGGGTCCACTCTTTATTGGTGCAGGTGTAGATGTGTATGAAGGCATGATCATCGGGGCTAATGCTAAACCAGGCGATATTGATGTGAATCCGATTAAAGGAAAGAAATTGACGAATATGCGTGCAGCGGGTAAAGATGAAGCGGTGACTTTGATTCCGCCTGTTAAAATGTCTTTGGAGGCCGCTCTTGCTTATATCGCAGACGATGAGTTGGTGGAGGTGACACCAAAGCATATCCGGTTACGCAAAAAGTATCTGGATTTAAACGACCGTCGCAAATTTGAGCGCGGTAGATTATAAACAAAAAGGGAGGTAAAAATGGGTTTTCGTTTTCGTAAATCAATTGATATTTTGGGATTATTCAGAATTAATTTCAGTAAATCTGGGATTAGTTTCAGCTATGGTCTGCCTGGTTATCGTGTGACAAAAATGGCCAATGGTCAAACACGTAAAACGGTGTCGATTCCTGGCACAGGAATTTCTCATGTCACAACATCTGGTAAATCCAAAAAAGCTTTGACAAAGACAGAATCCACAAAAAAATTGACCCACAAAAAAGGTTAATTGATAACCCAATTTGTTAGGGGGGGGGAGAAAATGCACCTTTTGCCGAAAGAAACAAGGGAAGTATTATCCAGTTTGAAATCCGTTTTGTTTGAAACAACGAAACAAAATAGATGGTTGCTTTTAGGCACAGTTATTTTGTGGAGTTTTTTAGGGCTTTTAGGGGTCGCGTTTCCTATAGTCAGTTCTTTTTTAATAAGCTCAATCCAGAAAGATGTTGGGCAACAAATGCTATCATTTATCATGATAGTATGGACGGTTATTAATGCTAGTTTGGGCCCGTTTAATGCGTGGTGTTGGGATTTTGCTTGGAATATAACACATCATTTGATTAGATTTTATAATGATCGAATGTCTATTGCCAATTTGGAAAATTTATTCAAAAGGCCAATGCTAGTTGCTGAGGGAGAACAATCTGACAAAGTGATTGCAACAATTTCAACTGCAAGAGAACATATTGCTGAAATTTTACACAGAATTGGTCAGACTTGTTCTGCGGGTATCAGCTTTGCGATTGCAACGGTAATATTATTGAAAGAAGAACCAACATATGTGGTTATTTTGCTTGCATTTATGTTGTTATCTATATGGATTAAAAGTTGGATCGAATTTAAATATAATCCGGATTCTGAACTGGATCAAATGCGCATCAAAATGCGGGCAGAAGAAACAGACCATCTAAATAATTTGGTCAACATTGGTATGTTGGGACGTGAAAAGGAAATTTTGGGTGATGTTGAAAAGAAGCTTGCTGATAACAGATGGCGCACATTAAAGGTTTCAATGAAGGCAGATTTGATGCGATCTAGTAATTACATAATCAGTATTATTAGTAACGTTATTATTACATTGTTGGCTGTTTTTGAAGCCTTAAAAACAGGAGATGTTGCGCGCTTAATTTTATTGACGGGAATGGCTCAAACAATGGCATCTGAGGGGGCGCCACTCAGCTTTTTTGTTGGAACAGTTGTGTCTCAAACAAAGGCTTATCAAAAGGCGATGGATACCTTAGAATATGATCATAAATTGGATTTAAAGACTGGACGCGATCGGATGGCCGAAGGTGGAAAAATCGAATTAAAACATGTAACATTTTCTTACCCAGATAGCATTGAACCTGTATTAAAAGACTTATCATTAAAAATAAAACAGGGTGATAGAGTGGCAATTATTGGTAACTCTGGAATGGGAAAGTCGACCTTAATTAATGTAATGCAACATGCTTATGAAATTCAAAGCGGTGAGGTCATTATCAATGGTAAAAATGTGCAAAAGGTTAATCGACATTCTTTAAAAGCAGTGATCACATATTTAAACCAGCATGCAGTGTTCTGGAGCCAAAAAAATATCAAAGAAAATTTGTTGATGTTTAATCCAAAAGCCACAGAGGTAGAGTTGTACCAAGCTTTGAATGCGGCAAATTTATTGGAAGAAATTACACACAAGGAAAAGGGAATCGAAGCCAAGGTGACAGCTTTGTCGGCGGGACAAAAGCAACGGTTATCTTTGGCACGCGCCTTATTGCGCCATACGCCCATTATCATCATGGATGAGCCAACCGCCAATTTGGATACACATGCCCAAACGAAGGTGTTGGAGGGGATTAAGAATCTATCTAAAGTGAAAGGACACAAGCCAACAGTCGTGTTTGCTTCCAATGTGCCAGCAGAAATTGCGAGTGCAAACAGAATTTTGTTGTTAGAAAATGGAAAAATTGTAGAAGATGGAAATCCAAAAAAATTGATGGACAATCCTGATTCAAAAGTGTATAAAAGATTGAAAAAGTATGCAGCTTTATTTAAGGGGGAATAATGAAATTTGTGAACAAATTGATTAAATCATTGTGTAATCCACGTGTGTGGCCATTTTTAGGACTGGGTGTTGCCTCACAAGCTCCTGTGAATTTGATCGGCGGGACGTTGAAATATTGGTTTTCCACAGAAGATGTTGATTTAAGTAAAATCGGTATTTTTAGTTTAGTTCTAATTCCATATGCTTTGAAATTTTTGTGGGCGCCATTGGTGGATCAAGTCAATTTGCCTTTATCAAAGATATTGGGGCGCAAAAAAACATGGGGGCTGTTAAATCAACTTTTAATGATGGGCTTTTTGATTTTACTATCCCTGTCTCATCCATCAGAAGAAATTGGATACATTTTTGCCTTGTGCTTGGGAATAGCCTTTGCCTCTGCAACCCAAGACATTGTAATTGATGGCTTACGTATTGATACACTGGAAGGCGATGAGTTGAAACAAGGAACCACATTGTATTTGGCAGGTTGTCGTTTTGGGCAATTAGCGGCAGTTGCAGGCATGATTTTATTGTCTTCTCACATCGCTTGGCAGTACGCGTACCAAATTTCCACAATTCTGGTGGCTATTGGATTCATTTCCTTGTTGGGTATTCATGAGCAAAAGACAACAAAAGCCGTCATTTCTTTACAAAAATTTATTATAGAACCATTTAAGGATATGGTTTCAAGGTCTCATTTCGGAACGTTGTGCTTGTTTGTCATTATGTACCGTTTGTGTAATTGTATGTTAGGCCCGATGGCGTATCCATTCTATTATCAAATAGGTTTTACAGCGGAGCAAATTTCCATTGTGTCTGGTACTTTTGGCGTGTTTGTAACCATGGCAGGTGTCTTCTTAGGAGGCTTAGTGATGATGAAGTTCAAATATCGCCCCCTCTTATTTTGGTTGGGATGTTTGGAAATTTTGACCTCTGTCTCATTTGCCTGGCTGGCGTGCATTGGTCCCAGTATGCCGGCCTTTTTTGCCGTCATTTTGTTTGACAATATTTTGGCTGGTATGGGCGGCGCTGTGTGGGTCGTGTACTTATCTAATTTTTGTAGTAAAAAATTCTCTGCAACACAATATGCGTTTTTAAGCGCCATCAACATGGTACCCTTGTCCATTTTAGCTGGGGCAAGTGGTTGGTTGGCAAATGAAATGGATTGGCCAATGTTCTTTATCTTTACGGGATGGTTGATGATTCCAGCCCTGTGGATGATTCATAAAAATAAAATTGGGCTAAGGACTAATCAAAAATAACTAAGTTATCAGCGCTTGTTTGTCCTAAAACACGTAACGCTTCTTCTTCCAGTATATCTGTGTCAATTGTTTTGGGATCTTTTAGCGCATTAGTTTTGTATTGAAGATTTTTCTTTTCTTGATCAGTTTGATCAACCAATATTTCGGCTTCATGAATTTGTTCACGAATCTCCAAAAGACGGAAAAAACCACGATTTCCCCAAACAGTGTGATAGGAAAAATAAGCAATGACCAATGCACACAGAAAAGGAAATAAAAAGCGCATTACGATTCCTTTTCAGTTGGCATTTGAGCAAATTCAGGCGAATACAATGTCACTTGATTACGTCCATTTTCTTTGGAATGATAAAGAGCTAAATCTGCTTCCTTTTGAATGGCGGCAACATCTGGCGTTTGAGAAATAGAAACGCCTAAACTGATCGTAAAACGAATAGTTTGATCGCCAACAGTAACAGAGGTTGCTTCGACAGCTTGCCGTAATTTTTGGGCAGGTACAACCCCTTTTTCGGGGAGCGTGTTTTGTAAGAAGACGATAAATTCTTCCCCCCCCCATCGTGCAATGATGTCCGATTGACGTAAAGTTTCTTTCATGATGCCAGATAAATGCTTTAAAACAACATCTCCTGCATCATGTCCATAGGTGTCATTGATAGATTTAAAATGGTCAATATCCAGCATCAGAACACAGTAAGGCGTTCCTTCACGTGCAGACATGGCAAACGCTTGTTCAGTAAGCGCAAAAAACTGACGACGATTGTAAAGTCCTGTCAAGGTGTCTGTTGAGGCTTGAATAAACAATTCTTGCTCAGTTTCTTTTTGCGCAGTAATATTAGTAAAATTGATATATAGAACCAACTCGCCATCCATTTCAAAAACACGAGAAGAAAGCGTAATCCACAATGTTTTTTGCTCTGAATTTTGAATATTCAATTCTACTTCAAAATTATCAACAAGTTGTTTTGTTTTTGTTAAATTGATGAGTTCAATGCGCTTTTCAGGTTTAACAAAAAAGGTGGAAAAACGCATGGCAGTTTTTTGTTCATCACTTAGACCTAAGACATTTTGGCAAGCAGCATTCATGTAAACAACAGAATCATCCATCAGTTTGGTAAGCAAAATTGGAAAGGGTGCTACATCCCAAAAAAATGTTTTTCTTTTTTTCTCTTGCTCCAATGCATTTTGGTATCCAATGGCAGTCGCTTCCATAAAATTTAACTGAGCAATCAATACAACGATGGCAATCAATCCATACAAAATCAACAGAATGCTTTTTGCTTCAGAAATAAGCCCAAAGGAAAGTAAAATAAAATAAGCCCCTAAGGTCACTAAACCGATGCGTGGCGCCGTAAAAATTGATTTTTGTGAAATCGTTGGAATAGAATGAAATCCAAGTCCAGAAATAATTAAAGTTGCACCTAATAGAAAAGTGGGAATCTCTGTGGGGGATAAGGATTGAAGATGTAAGCACAAAAGACCATAGCCAACAGCAAAAAAGACCAAAGTGAAAAATGTCGGCACAAGAAATAGCAAAGATTTACGGGGTAAATTAGGGAATAAACTAGCCAGCAAAAAACCGCCTGCCACACCATACAATGTCGCAATAAAAGCATCGACAACAAGATCTGGAATTCGAATGGCCGGATTCAATAAAGGCAAACAAGGCATAATAATTAACACTAAAAAAGTAAAGAATAACACCCAGAAACCTTGGCTAATCAAATAAAAACGATTGTATTGAGTGTTTTTGCCATAAAATACACTAAAAGCGATAGCAACAGCAAAAGTGCCCAACAAACCAACACCATAGTTACTCAATTGCTCTAAAAAAATATCTAAAAACGCTTCCATTTTTTATCCCTTTTGTCATTACTATAATTGAAAAAAGTAAAAAATTAAAGAAAAAAATGATTTTACCTGTTGCAAAATACAATTGTATGACCCATATATTCTTCATCAAGCAAAAGAAAGGAGCAAAAAATGAGTAAGATTTTAGGTATTGACTTGGGGACAACAAACTCCTGTATGTCAATTATGGATGGCAAAAATGCCAAAGTGTTGGAGAACCGTGAAGGGGCTAGAACGACCCCGTCTATCGTTGCCTTTACATCAAAGGGTGAGCGTTTGGTCGGTCAACCGGCAAAACGTCAAGCGGTTACAAATCCGCAAGGAACACTTTATTCAATTAAACGTTTAATTGGTCGTCGTTTTGATGACAAGATGGTGACCAAAGATAAAGAAATGGTGCCATACAAGATTGTTTCTGGTGAAAACGGAGATGCTTGGGTGGAAGTGGATGGCAAAAAATATGCCCCAAGTCAAGTTTCTGCATTCGTTTTGCAAAAATTAAAGGAAGATGCCGAAGCTTATTTGGGCGAAAAAATTACCGAAGCCATTATTACAGTGCCAGCTTACTTTGATGATAGTCAACGTCAGGCCACAAAAGATGCTGGTAAGATTGCTGGATTGGATGTGCTTCGTATCATCAACGAACCGACAGCAGCCGCTTTGGCTTATGGTATGGATCAGAAAAAATCTGGTACAATCGCTGTGTATGACTTGGGCGGTGGTACGTTCGATGTGTCCATTTTGGAAATTGGCGATGGCGTGTTTGAAGTGAAATCCACCAACGGTGATACCTTCTTGGGTGGTGAAGACTTTGATGCGCGTATTATGGATTATTTGGCCGATGAGTTTAAAAAGGAAAATGGCATTGATTTGCGTCAAGACCGTATGGCGTTACAACGTTTGAAAGAAGCTGCTGAAAAGGCCAAAATCGAATTGTCTAGTGCCAATCAAACAGACATCAATTTGCCGTTTATTACGGCTGATGCCACTGGTCCAAAACACTTGAATGTGTCCATGACTCGCGCCAAATTGGAATCCTTGGTGGAAGATTTGTTGGAACGCACCAAAGGCCCAATGGAAAAGGCTTTAAAAGATGCAGGCCTCAGCAAAGACAAGATCGATGAAGTTATCTTGGTGGGCGGTATGACTCGTATGCCTGCGGTTCAAAAACTGGTTCAAGACTTCTTTGGTAAAGAACCACACAAGGGTGTGAACCCTGATGAAGTGGTGGCTATGGGTGCTGCTATTCAAGGGGGTGTGTTAAAAGGTGATGTGAAAGACGTCTTGTTGTTGGATGTGACGCCGTTGTCCTTAGGTATTGAAACATTGGGTGGTGTGTTCACACGTTTGATTGATCGTAACACCACAATTCCAACAAAGAAAT
>DFKH01000094.1 GCA_002373815.1 Alphaproteobacteria bacterium UBA3650 | reverse complement strand
ATAAGAAAATAAATTCAGAAACACTATCTTCCAAAGATTTATAACTTTTAGTTTGTGCCAGTTTGTCACCCTCATTCAAAACAGCCTTTGCTTTGCCAGGTTCCAAACGTACATACTTATCACCCATAATACCAGAATCTGCAATCGCCGCCAAAGTATCAATTGGCAAGCGCACCTGTGAATCTATACTTAAATAAACATTAACTGTATAATCATCTTGATCTAATTCTGTTTTCAAAACAGAACCAACTTTTAATCCAGCGATACGCACATCTGCTCCCGCTCCCAAGCCACCAACCTTAGAAAAATTAGCGACTACAGTATATCCAGAAATACTTTTTGTATCGATTCTGGAACAAGCAAAAAATAAAAACAAACAAGCCAAAATCAATACCAAAAAACCTAATATCGTTTCAATTGGATTTTTCTTCATCAGAGACTCCTTTTTTATCACGCATATAACCAAGAACTTTTTCTAACAAATCGTTCAAAATCATCACATCCTGAGTATAACCAAACGAATCGCCATTATTCAACAATTCTTCATCGGCACCAGGCACAATTTCCAAATGCTTAGCCCCCATTAAACCATCCGTCTCAATTTGTACAGATGAATCCACTGGCAACTCATAATTTTTATCCAATGCCATTTCTAATTTAATTTGATAATCATTTGCAAAAGATTGAGAAACAACGCGCCCCACTTTTAAGCCACCTAAACGCACTTCAGCACCATTTGAAACACCATCTATCTTATTAAAAAGAGCATACAATGTGAAACCATGATGCGATTGACGCGTAACAGAACGCTCATGCAACACAATCATACTGATGGCCAACAAAGTGGCAAACAAAAAACCAACAAATATTTTTTTCCTATCTTCATTTATCATGTCTTATATTTGATACAATTATTTTTCACTTGTCAAGGATTCTTTCTTGACGAATGCATTTTTTTGCTCTAAGATTTTAAGTATGAAAGTACTTCAGACAATATTTTTCTGTCTAATTTTGATGCTGAATCTCCCTGTTTCAGCCATTTCAATCATACGGGATGCCGAAATAGAAGAAGGAGTTACGGGTTGGTTAAAGTCAATTTTTCAAGCCGTCAATCTCCCCCCTGAGAATGCAGAGGTTGTTTTGGTCAATGATCCATCCATCAATGCTTTTGTGGCAGGTGGACAAACAATCTTCGTTCATACTGGACTTTTTACAAATGCAACAAGTATTGACGATGTCATGTTTGTTTTATCTCATGAAACAGGGCATATTGTTGGCGGACATATAACACGTGGTATTACCGCTATGGAACGAGCAAAAACGACAACTCTTGTTTCCACAATTTTAGGTGGAATTTTGGCTGTTGCAGCAGGACGCCCAGATGCGGGAATTGCTGTTATGATTGGATCTCAAGGCTCCGCCATGGGACAATTTTTGACTTATCGCCAAACAGAGGAAAGCTCTGCGGATCGAACAGCAGTAGACGTAATGAAAAAATTGGGGTATTCCATGCAAGGTTTTACAAATATTATGAAAAACTTACGCCGACTTGAACGATTAAATGACGAATCGGATGCAAGCTATTTACGCACCCACCCTATGACACAAAATCGTATGCGTGATTTGGATCGTTTCACAAGCGCTGCTTCAGAAGTTAAAAAAGATCAATTATTTGAGCGCATAAAAGCAAAATTAATAGGATTCATGGAAAAACCTGCAGATGTTTTAGCGCACTACAAAGGAAATTCTTTTGCTGATAAATATGCCAGAGCTATTGCCCTTTATCAAAAACATGAACTTGATAAATCTTTTAAATTACTAGATAATCTAATCAAAGAAAGTCCAAATGATGCTTATTTATATGAACTAAAAGGTCAATTTTCTCTGGAACAAGGCTTTATTGACCAAGCCATCAAAAATTACGAACAAGCGAATCGCTTAAAACCCAACAATCCCCTTATCGAAATAGCTCTTGCACAAAGTTATTTAGAAAAAAAAGACAAAAAGATGGCTGATAAAGCGCTTCCCTTATTGATTCAAGCAACACTAGATGAGCCAGATTTAGCTTTGGGCTGGCGATTGATGGCCACCGCATATAGTTATCAAGGAAAAGATTTGTTAGCTGATTATGCCATGGTTGAATATGAACAGGCTTCTGATAAATTATCTGCTGCCCAAAAACGTGCAAAAAAATTACTATCTAAGTTTGACAAGGAAAGTTTATATTATCAAAGATTACAGGATATTATTGCTTTGAAAAATGAAAAAGACTAATTGTCCTGAAAGATTTTTTAGCAGAACCTAAGCTTTTCCATATGATTTAACATTCTTGTAAATCAAAGATTCCTTTATTTTGGTCTGAATATCTATAATTTCTGGACTTTCGGTAAAAAATCTCTGTTCCTCTTTTCTTTTATCAATTTTCTTTTGACTTTTTCGATACTTCAACAATGCATTGAATGCTAATAATCCAGCAAAGCTAGCCATACAAGAACTAATAATCGGGGAAACATGCGAATGGATTGCACCACCTGTTCCTACTGCCATCAGACAGGAATGGAAAATTCCACTTAATAGTCCTCTCCTTTCCTGTTTTTTTTCAGTTTCAATTTGCTGTTGTTTACCCCAATCAATAATGGCATCAGCCAAATTTTCAGAGCCATATTTTCTGTGTAATCGCCTCAATAATTTTGGTTCTATAATGGACAATCCAATCAAATAATATGATCTATCATGAAGTGGAAATCTGTTATAGACATCAATAAAGCTAGAAATATACCTAATATAATCATCATCTTCTAATGCATCAACCTTTGCACCAATCTCATTAAAATATGATTCATACTGCCTCAATAATTTTTCTTCATTTGGAATTTTATGGAAACTACCATTAGCAATGTCCAACCAAAATTCTCGCATTGACAACAGAGAAACGAATTTACAACACTCACTAAAAATTTCCTTTTTAATTTCTAGGCTCTCATCTCTCTTATCATAATTATCATACAGCTGGAAGATCTTTTTATAGCCCATTTTGTTCAAAGCTCCATAAACATCCGCATGCATTCTACCATGCACATAAGGATTGAAACCAGATCTTATTCTAAGTTCAGAAAGAGCAAATTGCAGTACTTTTAATTTTTCTTGAACAAAATACTCCGCATTTTTTGGTCTTCCACCCTCCAAATATGGCGCCAGTTTTTTCTCATAAATAGCAACCATTTTATTTGACAACTCACCCATTGACAGCACCTACAAATGGAAATATATCCTATAATTAGGATTATCCATCTTCCAAGAAACTACGCAATTTACGTGAACGTGTCGGATGCTTTAATTTACGCAAAGCCTTGGCTTCAATCTGACGAATTCGCTCACGAGTCACAGAAAATTGCAAACCAACCTCCTCTAATGTATGATCTGAATTCATACCTATGCCAAAACGCATACGTAATACACGTTCTTCACGAGGAGATAGCGTAGACAACACCGCTGTACAAGATTGACGTAAATTGCTTTGAATAGCCGCTTCTAATGGCTGCAAGGTATTCTTATCTTCAATAAAATCACCAAGATGACTATCCTCTTCATCTCCTACAGGTGTTTCCAAAGAAATCGGATCCTTTGCAATTTTCATAACTTTTTTAATTTTTTCTGGCGTCATATTGACACGTGGAGCTAATTCTTCTGGCGTGGGTTCATGTCCCGTCTCAAGTTGCATTTGATGACTTGTACGCATCATCTTATTGATAGTCTCAATCATGTGAACTGGAATACGAATTGTCCGAGCCTGATCAGCAATGGCACGCGTAATAGATTGGCGAATCCACCACGTTGCATAGGTAGAAAACTTATTACCACGTTTATACTCAAACTTGTCAACTGCCTTCATCAAACCAATATTTCCTTCTTGAATTAAATCCAAGAATTGTAAATTTCGATGCATATACCGTTTTGAAATAGAAATCACCAAACGCAAGTTGGCCTCAATCATCTCTTGCTTGGCCTTTTTCATTTCCTGACGACCTTTACGAACAATATTTACCAATTGACGATATTGTGATACAGGCATTTGCGTTTCCAATAAAAGTCCTTTAATGGCGGACATAATATCTTTCGCCTCCCCCAAAGACTTTTCAACAAATGACTTCCAGTGTTTTTCTTTTTTATTTTTTAGGGTATCCAGCCATTTTGGATTGATCTCACTTAAAGCATAAACTTTTAAAAACTCGTCTCTGTCAATTTTATGAGGCACAGCTAAACGCAATAATTTACCTTCAAGCATCATTAATTTTTGATTTAACTCATTAATTGAATCCATAATCTCTGCAAGACGCCCTTGAGTTAAATGCAAATTTTTAATCTGTTCTACAAGTTCAGCTTGTGCTGCATGATATTTCTGTTCTGCCTGAGTTGTAATTTTTTCTTTATATGTCAATTGCTTGACACGCGCTGCTTGTAATTTTGCAAACTTTTTATACAGCGTTTCTATTTTTTCAAATGTGGCCAATATCGACGGACGTAAAGTATTTTCCATTTCATCCAATGACAAAATATCATCTTCATCATCAGGATCTTCTTCATCTGCTTCTTCTGATGGTTCCTCGTCCAAGAAAGCATCAATGTCATCCTTGTCTTTCTTCTTAGTTTCCTTCTTATCTTCAATCTTTTTTTCTTCTACCTTTTTCTCAGATTCTGTGACAATTGCTGCACCCTTTGGTACATACTCCATTGCTGTTTCTAAATCAATTAAATCGCGTAAAGGCAACACATTTTCTTCCACCTGATGATGCCAATCTGATAACATAACATATGTCGGTGCACATTCAGCTAATCCATTCATCATCACATTAAACCCAGCAGCAATACGCTTTGCAATGGCTACTTCACCTTCTCTGGACAATAAATCAACGGCCCCCATTTCCTTTAAATATAAACGAACTGGGTCTTTAATACCAACTGCGTCAGCCACAGGAGTTTCTGATTCATCAGAACGCACCAATTCATCAGAAGATATCTTACTTGTTTCTTCCGTTAAGTCTTCAACATCATCTGAACTATCCACCAAAGATATGCCCATTTCGGTGAACGAGTTCACCAATTGTTCCCATTTTTCTTCAGTTTGATATTCAGCAGGCAAACATTTGCGCAGCTTTTCAACAACGATATATCCACGTTCTCGGCCTTGATCAAGCAATGCCTTCATCAAGGATTTCAAATCTGTTGTATTATTTTCATCTGTTTCGTTTTTTGGATTTTTTGACATTGAATTCATACGCAGCGCCCCTCATGAATTAAAAAGATAAAACATATTATATATTATTTTACTTAAAAAGTCAACCAAATTATTCTTCGTCCATCAGTTTTTTCATCTCATCTTGCAAAGCCACTAATTCATTTTTAATCTCAGGATCTTCAGTTCGAAGATACTCTTCGTTCTTGGAATCAATTTCGTTTTGCAGTGCACGACGTTTTGCAGAAAGAACTAATTGATGCACAGCTTTTTTGATATCTTCATTAGCAGCAGAATTCTTTTTTAATTGTTGTATGGATGCGGCCAATAAGGCACGCTGTTCCTCTCCCAACAATTTCCACAAATCATCTGTTGTTACCTCTGGAGAAACCATCAATTCTGCCATAATTGTTTCAAATGCCATTTGTAAGGCAAGAGTTGAAAAATGAAAATACTGCATAATTTCCTCGGAAAAATCTGCACATATTTGTGGGTAAACTAAAATATACGCCAATAATTGTGGAGAATCTGTTGGACTGAGCAACGAAGCAATATTTGCTTTAGGACGCTCCTTTCTACCAAGGGCTTTAAGGCGTTTTTGTAGTTCTTTTTGATAATACGAACGGACACGCTCATCTTGAATTTTTTCGGCAATTTCCATTGCATCTTTTTCTAATTTTGCCAAACGCTCGGGCGTATCCAAAGTCCGGCCATCAAGCAACATCTGCCAAAGAGACCAAATCAATGGTTTAGCCCCATCTATTTCTTCTTGCAAAGCTTTTGTCGATTTTTTACGAATCATGTCATCAGGATCCATTCCATCTGGCAAATAAGCAAACTTTAAAGATTTCCCAGCCCGTAACATGGGCAATGCCCGATTGAGTGCGCGCACCATAGCTTTACGCCCCGCCCCATCGCCATCAAAACAGATAACCGGTTCATCACACATTGTCCACAAAAGGCGAATTTGATCCTCTGTAAATGCCGTGCCTAGCGGAGCCATTGCTTGAGTGAAACCAGCGCCGTGCAATGAAATCACATCCACATTTCCTTCCACTACCAAAGCTGTATTCTTTTTGCGTACTGTTTCAATTGCTTGAGGCAATCCATACAGCAAATCACCCTTATGGAATAAATCTGTTTCAGGCGAGTTTAAATATTTCGGTTCCCCCTCATGCAAAATGCGTCCACTAAAACCAATCACCTGCCCCCTGCGGTTCATCACTGGGAACATCACGCGATCATAAAAATAGTCATGATAACCATTACCATCCCGATTCGGAGCCACAAGGCCCATCAACTGCATATCTTTTATAGAAAACTTATGTGCCGTTAGATGAGCCAACAGTCCAGAACCAGTAGGTGCATATCCTAAACGAAAACGCTTTGCCAAATCAGAACTCATACCTCTACGGATAAGGTATTGTTTGGCATCAACCCCTGCCGATCCAAATAAATGTGTTTGAAAATAACGGCAAGCACATTCCATCAATTTCAGCAATTCAGTGTTACGTTCATTTCTTGCCGCCGCTTTGGGATCAGGATCTGGCATTTTCATACCTGCCATATTTGCTAAATACTCTACGGCCTCGATAAACGGCATTTTTTCTGATTCCATCAGATATTTGATTTGATCCCCATGCGCCCCACAACCAAAACAATGGTAAAATCCTTTATCATCATTCACAGTAAATGAAGGAGTCTTTTCCTTATGAAATGGACACAATCCCGTATGCTCTTTACCTTTATGGGTAAGCTTGACCTTCCGTCCAATTAAATCAGACAGAGGCACTTTATCTCTCAATTCATCCAAAAAAGCTGGCGTTATCGCCATCTTACCCCGCTAACAATGTTTTAATCAAACCAGATGCAACCCCAAAATCCATTTGTCCAGCATACTTACCACGCAAAGCCCCCATCACTTTGCCCATATCTTTAATGGACGTGGCACCTGTTTCAGAAATAATTCCTTTTATAGCCTCCGTCATAGCGGCTTCATCCATTTGCTTAGGCAAAAAGGCTTGAATAACATCAATTTCAGCCTGTTCATGCGCAACCAAATCTTCACGGTTACCCTTCTTATACATTTCAATACTTTCTTTACGTTGTTTAATCATTCCTTGCAATAAAGAAAGAACAGTTGCTTCATCAACACCATCCATAACTCCCTTTGTACGGGCATCAATATCCTTCTGTTTAATAGCTGCCTGCACCAATCTCAGGGTATTTACCTTGTCTTGTTCCTTATTTTTCATAGCATCAACTAACGCATTTTTAATATCATCACGCAACATTTTCATTTCTCCTTTCCCGTGTGTAAAGACATTATACATTTTTTTTTATAAAATAAAAAGAAAAATCTTGCTTTCAGATAAATTTTCTATATAATATCGGCAAGAAAGGGAGAAAATTGTGCTTGACGTTATTTTATCGTTTATAATGGGTTTTTTAATTCCATTTATTGCTAGGCGCTTTGGAAAAGTTTTGCCTGCAACAACAGGAACAATTTTGTTTCAATTACCCCATCTGCCCCGTTTTCCAAAGGTTCACAACCCCTTACAACATGCTCAATTTAATACACAATGGAAGCGCCTACTAGTTCACGCCACTATCATGGGTGCTCTTATGTCTGGATTATGTGCCATAACATATTACTTGCCATCACATCTGCAACTTTATGCTCTTTTCTTTGCTTGGATCATTCTGTGTGCAGCCGAAACGGATAAGCGCTATTACATTCTACCTGATTGTTTAACTATTCCTTTGATGCTGGTCGGCTTTCTATTTGCAACGCAAACAAATGCCATTTCCCCGTCTCAAAGTGTATATGGTGCATTTTTCGCTTATTTTATTACTGTTTTTTCCGTTTTTCTGTTAAGCTTTAACAAGCATCCTATCTTTGGGGCTGGTGACAGCAAAATGGCCATAGCGCTAGGTACTTGGCTGGGTGTACAAGGACTAAATTATACCATTCTACTTTCTTTTTTCCTATTTGTTTTATACTCCTTTTTAACCCAAAAAAAATCAGGCGCATATGGTCCTGCACTTGGTTTGGCGGGATTATTTGTTTTTTTTATTTTATATCTAAAATAGTGCTGGACAATGAAATAAAAAAAAGATATAATCCCATATAGACAAAAAAGAAAGGTGGTTTTTATGCCAAGAAAAAAGAAAGAAACACTCGTACACTTTGATATTGATAAACTGGCGAATCAACCAGAACAAAAAGAAGTTTCTCAAACTGTAACATTGGGACAAACTTTGCGTGCAAAGCGTGAAAAAAAGAAATTATCTTTGGAAGATGTGGCAAAGAAACTATGCATCAAAGAAATCTATATCAAAGCGTTAGAGGAAGGTCATTATTATGCTTTTCCAAACCGCGTCTATGGAATTGGCTTTTTGCGTACCTATTCTAAGTTTTTGGGACTTGATTCTGATTTAATGGTTGCTGAATTTCATGCAGAAACTTCTGATATCAAGGACGCCCCATTGGATATGCCAGTAATAGAAAAGCACTTTGCTTTACCATCTAAAAAAACATTGACGATTATTGCGGTTATAATCCTTGTAATTGTGGTTGCATGGTTCACAATCGCGGCACTTTTGACGACTGATTTATTTAGCAAAATACCTACACCCTCTTTCTTACAAAACAGCTTTCAAACAACCCAACAAGAGGGTGTTCCTCCTGTCGTTAATGAACCCTTAACAGAACCTATCAAACCAGAGCAAGAAAAAACAGCTCAAGACTTAAAATCTGAAGAACCAGTTGTTGCCGAAACACCAAAAGTCGCTTTCATTGCCAAAAATGATGTTTGGGTTCGACTTTACAACAAAGAAACTGGAAAAATTATTTTAGACAAAGTTATGAAAAAGAATGATTCTTTTACACCAGAATCTTCTTTAACAGTTTTAGAATTGACAACTGGTCGTGGTCATTTGTTAGAGCTACACAAAAATGGTGAAAAAGTGAAAACTTTTGGTGAAGAAAAAAGCCGGTCTTTAGCTGAATTCGCTGATTAGCATTCTGTTTTTGCAAATTTTTTAAACTCACTTAAAAATTTTAAGGAAGGGATTTTCGTATGGATTATCAAGAAAAATTAAAAACAATTTTGGCACGTCATGATGAATTAACTCAATTACTGACAACCGAAATGGATACCCAAAAAATAATTCAACTTTCCAAAGAATTGAAATCTATGGAAGATGTGGTAACAGTCGGAAAAGAATATTTAGCCACCTGCAAAGGCCTTGTTGACGATGAACAAATGATGAATGATACATCATTAGATGCCGAAATGAAACAAATGGCAACAGATGAGTATTATGAATTGAAAGCTAAATTACCAGACTTGGAACGTCAAATTCAAATTTTATTGATTCCAAAAGATGAAACAGACGAACGCAACGTGGTATTGGAAGTGCGTGCAGGAACTGGCGGAGATGAAGCGGCCTTATTTGCCGAAGAATTATTCCGTATGTATGAACACTATGCCATGAAACGGGGATGGCGTTTTGAAACTTTATCTATCAATGCCACGGGGCTTGGCGGATATAAAGAAGCCGTTGCTCAAATTTCAGGCGATGGCGCCTTTGGTCGATTAAAATTTGAATCGGGAGTCCATCGCGTACAACGCGTCCCAGAAACAGAATCTAGCGGACGCGTACATACTTCCGCAGCCACCGTTGCTGTCTTACCAGAAGCCCAAGAAGTGGATGTACAAATCAACCCAGATGATTTGGAAATTACCACATGTCGCGCCTCTGGTGCCGGTGGTCAGCACGTCAATAAAAC
>DFKH01000108.1 GCA_002373815.1 Alphaproteobacteria bacterium UBA3650 | reverse complement strand
ACCAACTCATCATTGATTAGGGAAATACTTTGCCATGGTTTGTCCTCTGGTTTATATATTTTTAGCCAGAAGGCTTTTCCTGTTTTTTTATCCACAGCAACCAATTCGTTTTGCATTGTTAGCATAAAGATGGTATTCCCGTTGATGATGGGAGTTAAAGCGGTGCCATAGTTGACAGTCCATTTTGTTTCGCCTGTTTTTAACGCATAGGCGCCACTGAAATTTGCATGGCCACTTAAATACACTGTATCGCCTTCAATCACTGGTGCTGCAGCAATTTGTGGCACTTCTGTTAAATCTTGAGGGCGATTACCAATCATCATTTGAATCCATAATAAAAGACCTGAATCGGCGTCAAAAGCCATAACTTCGCCTGTTGCAAAAGGAACAACAAGCGTATTCCTTGATTTTGCTACAGGAGCCATGTTGGTCAGTAATGTTTGTGGCTCAGTTGTGCGGTAACGCCATATTTCTTTACCATTTTTAGGATTTAAAACAATAAATTGATTGTGCGCTGTAATTAGATAAACTCCACTTTTATCTGCGACTAGTGGTGCGCGTGTTGCAACATCAAAATCTTTTTGCCAGACTTGATTTCCCTCTTCATCAAAAACAGTCAATAATCCATCTGTGGATAGGGCAAAAATTTTGTTGTCTGAATAGGTGAGAGAAAGCCCTACTTTATTATCTGAAATTTTATTTTGCCAAATGCGTTCCCCATTTTCGAGTTTCCATTTGGAAAGCTCATATTTGCCGTCTAATACATACACAGCATCTTTTGTGACAATTGGTGTTGCCAACATACGAGAAATGTCCGTTGCATGACCAATTTTTTCTTTCCATAATTTTTCATGGTTATCCAAGGCAAAATGGGGCATTTTGTTTTGAAGATTATAGAAAGGCATTTCCCATGTTGCTATTTTTTGTGCGGGATCAGTTTTTACTTCACCTTTTGCTAAAATAGGGACCTTTGCTTCAAATACAGAAAGACGCCCCTCCTTAGGTGCATAGCGTTTGTTATCCGAGCAAGCCACAACTAAAGTACAACACAATAATAGAGCAATAATTTTTTTCATCTTATTTGCTTTCAATCATTTGGGTTAAAGCTTTTAAACGTGTTTGGACAACTTCAGATAAATGAGGTAAAGCCAATGCTTTGTGCAACATTTTTTGCGCCTCCTGAGGACGATTGTCACGAATATATAGGACTGTTGCTAACTCAGCAGCCATACCAACAAAGGCGGGATTGTCCAAAAGGGGGTCTAGTTGTTTCAATAGTTCTTTTGGATCCCCACTATCTACTTGATGTCCAACATAAGAGAGGGTCGCCACAGCGCGTAAAGATTTTGGTGCATCAGAATCCATCAATGTTTTGAATTCCTTTAAAGCTGTTTCGGAATCATTTTGACGAGCAGCCAGACCTGCCAATTCTAAGCGTGCTAAGTATTTATAACCTGTTCGTCCAGTATTTGCTAATTGCACAAGGGCTGGTTTTGCTTCATCGGGTTGTTGTGCAAAAATTTTAACAACAGCATTTTCATAAGCATCAGATTCGGCCACGCGAACTTTCATACGCCAAGATTGGTATAACTGTATGCCTGCGGTGGTGGCTAAAATTAAAACAACAATCGTATATACAAGCCAGCTGTATTTTTTCCAAAATTTATTTAGGCGTTCTTGTTGCAAATCTTCATCAACTTCTAGCTCAAATGCTTGATCTTGATATTTTTTGCAATTCTCACAATTTTTGCAGTCTTTTTGTTTTTTGAACATAGTTTTCTCCTTTTTTTATCATTCTAGCGAAAAAGCGGGTATTTGTCCACAGATTATTTTTCTTTTTTCGGAAATAGTGAAAAAAGAGGTAGTGCCAAGCACGATGGCAAACACGAGCCAATCCAGGCACCGAACACCATAATTGCAGGAAATGCAATCAGAGCGGGCGCACGATTTAGGCGTTTGTGAATCATGTGTGCAGCTTTATCTGCTTTCATTAAAAATGGCATATAAAAGCGATTTTTATCGGTGAGTGGTGTTTCAATAAAGCCTGGACAAATGGTTGTGATGTGAATGCCTTTTGGTTTTTGTTGACCATATAAGGCTTCACCTAGCGCCTTGACAGCGGATTTGCTTGCCGAATAGGCTGGACAGCTAGCCATGCCACGATAAGCAGCCAAAGAAGCGACTAAGGCAATGTGCCCTTTGTGACGTTTACGCATTAAATCAAGTGTAGGAAGCAGGGTATTTAATGTGCCAAAAATATTTGTCGTCATGATGCGTCGGATAGCCTCTGTGTTTTCGGGAATACCGATAACACCGGCGGAAACGCCTGCGTTGGCGATGACTAAGTCTAATGGGGTACGTTTAAAGGCTAGGTTGATGGCTTTTTGAGAAGCCTTTGCATCGGTTGTATCAAATAGATAGGTAAAGACTTTTGCCCCCTTTTTGCGGCAGGCAATTGCTGTTTTATTTAAGCGATCTTTGTCGCGTCCACAAAGGTGTAATGTGCGTGTTTTATTGGCATATTCTATGGCTAAATGAGCGCCTAGGCCGCTGGAAGCACCCGTGATAAAAACTGATTTTGGTTCTGATTTTTTAAAAAACATGAAAAAACTCCTTGACAAGATAATTATAATGCGTTATAATGGCACTTGTCAACAAAAAAGCCTCTGTGGCGAAATTGGTAGACGCGACAGACTCAAAATCTGTT
>DFKH01000030.1 GCA_002373815.1 Alphaproteobacteria bacterium UBA3650 | reverse complement strand
AAATTCGTTTTGAGCGGGTTGGCGTTCGTTCAAAAGGGTTCAAATCCTTTATCTAAGGCGCCTGATATGCGATATTTATTGCCTGACAACCAGTGGGTTGGATGGCGGTAAAATAAAAGCCGCGTGCGGAAAAATATACCGCACTACTTCCTTACATGTAGTTTTCAGCATCCAGCCACTTAAAACGCCAAAGTGGCTATTTTTATTAATAAAGGAGACTATAAAATGGAAAAGAAAAATCTACAAAATGAATCAGGACGCTCTATGGTGGAAATGTTGGGCGTGCTTGCTATTATCGGCGTGCTATCTGTGGGCGGTATTGCGGGCTATACAACCGCCATGCGTTCGCACAGAGCCAATGAAATCGTGAATGCCTGTTCACTTCTTTATGTCGTCGCTAATACAAAAAATGAAAGTGGTGATATCACATATAAATCCACGTTTGGCAGCTTGCCCACAGGCGTGAGTGAACTAAAATATAATAATGGAACGATTACCGCTAAGATCACAGATGCTGCCGTTTGTACAGAAGTGAAAAACAAACTTGGTGATAAAGTGTCGGGCGAATGTGCGGCACTTGCTGTGACATTGGAAAAGACAGGGACAACAACTACATCTTGTGATGATCCAGAGTACGCAATACACTCCGATGGATGCGCAAGAACTTTAAGAGAAGCCGACCAAATTTGTAAATCTAAGTACGGAGAATATGGTGTTGCGAACCTAATAGGCACTAAGGATGGAATGGTATACTATAAATGTTTATTGGACTAATAAATCATTGCTGACAAATAACAAGGGAACAATCATTTGTTGGGTTGTTCCTTTGAATTTTACTTACTGGCTAAAATGCTTTGTCCTTTTTATTTCATTTGACTTTTGGGGGAATTTACTGTAAAATAAGGCACATGAAATTTTTAGATGAAGCAAAGATTTATTTGAAAGCTGGAGATGGTGGAAACGGGGCATGTTCTTTCCGTCATGAAAAGTTTATTGAATTTGGTGGTCCAGATGGTGGTTGCGGTGGCAAAGGGGCTGATATTGTCTTTGTGGCGCAAAACAACCTCAACACCCTGATTGACTTTCGTTATCAACAACATTTCCGTGCTGAACGAGGCAAAAACGGGGCTGGGCGCAATTGCACAGGGGCTGGTGGCAAAGATATGATTATCTATGTGCCAGTAGGTACTGAAATCGTTATGGATGATGGTAAAACTGTGTTGTGCGACATGACTGAAGAAGGCCAACGCTTTATTGCCGCTAAAGGGGGTATGGGTGGTCGTGGTAACGAGTTTTTTAAAACTTCCACAAATCAAGCGCCAGAGTTTGCTGAAGAAGGCCAACCAGGTGAAGAATTATGGGTTTGGCTGAGATTAAAACTGATTGCTGATATTGGTTTGGTAGGGCTTCCTAATGCAGGGAAATCAACCTTTTTAACCGCAGTCACACGCGCTCGTCCTAAAATTGCTGATTATCCTTTCACAACGTTACACCCTAACCTTGGTGTCGCCAGTATTGATGGCAAAGAAATTTTGATTGCTGATATTCCTGGTCTTATTGAAGGCGCTAGTGAGGGCGCTGGTTTAGGTGATAAATTCTTGAAACACGTAGAACGTTGTGGCGCTCTGATTCATTTGATTGACGCAACTGCAGAAGATGTTGTCACGCCTTATAAAACCATTCGGCATGAATTAGAAAATTATAGCGATAAGTTAGCGCAAAAGCCAGAACTGGTTGTTTTAAACAAAGCTGACGCCCTTTTACCAGAAGAAATGGCCGATAAAGTAAAAGCCCTCAAAAAAGCCACAAAAAAGGACATTTATGTCATTTCTGGTGTTGCTCATCAGGGACTAACGGAATTACTGCGTGCTTTAGTCCCATTTACAAGTAAATAGTCTGCCTGTTTTTATGGGACTGGGTCGTACCCACCTTTAGCCCATGGATGGCAACGAAGCAATCGTTTAATTGTCAAGTATGTTCCCTTTATAATGCCATATTTTTGATAGGCTTCTTTGGCGTATTCAGAACAAGTCGGTTGAAAGCGACAACAATTTCCAACGAGAGAGGAAAAAGTTAATTGATAAAAACGAATGAAGTTAGTCATTATCTTGTTTATCATTGGCTTCCTCATGCACGTGATCTAGCAAATAGGCAAAATCTTTTGTCAATTGCGCATAGTCACGATTTAAGGCTTCACTTCTGGCAATTAAGACCACATCATGTGAGGGATATTTTGTTTGCAAGTCTGGTGATAAACGCACAATTTCACGCATTTGACGGCGCAAATGATTACGCACAACTGCCAACTTAGAGATCTTTTTGGAAACAGTAAAACCAGTGCGCGTGATTCCTTTATCATTAGGACGCACCTGTAACACAAAAGACTTCGTGAAGGCCTTAGTAGGTGTTTCACGTAGCTCAACAAAATCAAAGTGTCTTTTTATACGCGCCAATGACATATATCCATTTCCTATAAAAAAAGCACCCAATCATCATTTGTGGGTGCTTTCAATTTTGATTTCCCTACCCTTAGATAGCAATCTTCTTACGACCCTTGGCACGACGAGCATTCAAAACCTTCTGTCCGCCCTTTGTTTCCATACGAGCACGGAAACCATGACGACGTGTACGCACCAATTTACTGGGTTGATATGTTTGTTTTGTTGACATGTGAACTCCTTTATTTAAAAAATAGTAAGCGCATTATAGCAAAATAGAAATAACTTGTCAATCTTTTTTTATCAGATTTTTTAAATTTGCAAAGGGATGGTTACCTGTTTCTGTGTTTTCCGTATAGTCTCCTGAAACACCATCTTTACGTGGAAAAGGATTCATATTCAATCCCACCTGTTCAGACACGATGTCAAAAATATCCAAACGCCCACGATCAATTGGTTCTATGTCATCTTCCATTTCACCCTCTTTCAAAAGAGGTACATCCTCAGCAAATAGCGCCTCGAAATCCGTATCTAATACTTCCTCAAAATGATCCAATGAGACGACGCAAATACGTTCTAAATTCGCTTTTATATGTCCATATACACGAATTAAATCACCATCAATGACCGCATTCACTTCAGCTTCCAAACTGTTTACTGCTGGGATATCAAAACGATTGGCAATTTTAGCGCATTGTTCCGAAGTTGCCTTGAAATGACCTTGCCAACCATTTGGTCCAATTTCACCCAAAAATAAAATTTTATTCAACCCTTTTTCTTCTTTTTTATTTTTTTCCATTGACGAACGCCTTTCTTTTCTATATTATAATTTATTATAACAAAAAGGATGAAAATGTTCAAGATTGTATTTTGTGCGATTAGTATTTTGTGTTTATCGGCTTGTGGTTTGGAAAAATATAAGTCTAGCGACTTGCCAGCCTCTGCTCGCTTAGAATCTGTAAAAGTGGGTGATTCCAAAGAAAAGGTCTTGCGTGTTTTAGGTACGCCGAATTATGAAAGCAACGGATCTGAGGGTGTTGGCGACATGATTTTCTATGCTGAAGCAAAAAAGGAAAGTCGTATTTTCTTTGATCCTCAGGTCGTACAACGTGATGTCTATGTCTATACTTTTAAAAATAATAAAGTGTCTGAGATTCAACATTTAACATTAGATGACGCTCAAAAAGTATCCTATGAATCAGACACAACAAAGGTAGGTGGCAAAGAATTATCTGTATTGAAACAGTTGGCTGACAACTTTGGTCGTTATAATGCTGGTGGACAGGATAGCGCACAGCGGAGGTAACATGAGTGACTTATTTGAGGCAACTGAGACAAAAAATAGTTATTCCGCAAAAGATATTGAGGTTTTAGAGGGGTTAGAACCCGTCCGCAAACGTCCTGGTATGTATATTGGGGGCATTGATGAACGTGCTTATCATCACTTAGTTGCCGAAATCATTGATAACGCTATGGATGAAGCTGTGGCTGGTTATGCCACCAATATTGAGGTAACTTTGGATGCCGAAAATTATGTAACCGTTCGTGATAATGGTCGTGGTATTCCCGTCGATCCCCACCCTAAATTTCCAGACAAATCTGCACTGGAAGTCATTACGACAACTCTGCACTCTGGTGGTAAGTTTGGTGGTGGAGCCTACAATGTGTCGGGTGGCTTACATGGGGTGGGTTTATCCGCTGTGAATGCTTTGTCCAGCCATATGATTATCGAGGTTGCCAAAGATAAACAACTGTACAGGCAAGAATATGCCAAAGGTAAGCCTTTGACCCCTGTTCAATGTTTAGGTTCTGTTTCCAATCGTCGTGGCACAAGTGTACGCTTTTTACCTGATACAGAAATCTTTGGTGAAAGCATTAAATTCAAACCATCCACCCTCTTCCGCATGGCACGCCAAAAGGCTTTTTTATTCCGAGGGGTTGAAGTTCGTTGGAATTGTGATCCTTCTTTGATTCAAGGAGAAGATAAAACACCTACTGAGCAAATCTTAAAGTTTCCGAATGGTATTGCCGATTATTTAGATTTTTTGATGAAAGATCGCTCTCAGGTTACAAAACCTTTCACAGGGCGTGTAGATTTTCCAGATAATCAAGGGGCAGTAGAATGGGCTATTTGTTGGCCAAATGATTTTGGAGATGCCTTTGAACAATCTTATTGTAATACGGTTCCGACGCCATTGGGTGGCACACATACAACAGGTATGAAGACCTGTTTAACCAAAGGAATTAAAGCTTTTGCCGATATGATTGGCAATAAACGAGCAAGCGATGTCACCAGTGACGATATTTTAAATACAGCAGCTGTGATGATTTCTGTGTTTATTCGTGATCCTCAATTTCAAGGGCAAACAAAAGAACGTTTAGTCACAACAAGTGCTACCAAATTGGTTGAAAACGCAATGAAAGATCCGTTTGACCATTGGCTCAGCCGAGATACAAAATCTGCAACTGCCCTCTTAGAATGGATTATTGAGCGTTCTGAAGAACGCAAGCGTCACAAAAAAGCCATTGAAACACAGCGTGCCAGTGCGACTAAAAAGTTACGTCTGCCAGGTAAATTGGCCGATTGTTCACATAAGTCGGTGGAAGGCACAGAATTGTTCTTGGTTGAGGGTGATTCTGCTGGTGGTTCTGCGAAACAGGCTAGAAATCGTACCCATCAAGCCATTTTGCCTTTACGTGGTAAGATTTTAAATGTTATTTCTGCCAGTCAAGATAAAATTCATGCCAACGAAGAAATCAACGATATGATTGAAGCTTTGGGGTGTGGTCATCGTGATAAATATGATGAAAGCAAATTGCGTTATGACAAGATTATTGTGATGACAGATGCCGATGTAGATGGCGCTCATATTGCTAGTTTGCTGATGAGTTTCTTTTATCAAGAAATGCCAAAACTGATTGAAAATGGTCATTTATATTTAGCTTTGCCCCCGCTTTATCGTATCACGCAGGGTGGCAAATCGGTTTATGCCCAAGATGATGCTGAAAAAGATAGACTCTTAGCAACCATATTTAAAGGCAAAAATGTAGAAGTTTCTCGATTCAAAGGTTTGGGCGAAATGCCACCTTATCAATTAAAAGAAACAACTATGGATCCTGAGAAAAGAACCTTATTAAAGGTTTTAATTCCAAGCAAATCAGCAACAACAGAGGAAGAGCAGGAAGAATCCGCTTATACCAAAGATATTGTGAATAAATTGATGGGCAATAAGCCCGAATACCGTTTCCAATTTATTCAAGAACATGCCAAGTTTGTTGAGAATTTAGATATTTAAGAGGGCTTTGATGGGACAAACGATTACAATTTCTGGTGTTATTGGAAGTGGAAAGTCCACAGTTGCCAGAATGTTGGCTCAAAAATTGGGGTGGAAATATTACTCCACAGGTATGGCACAACGCAAGATTGCTGAAGAAATGGGGCTAACGACCATTGAATTAAATGCGTTAACCATAAAAGATAAATCTATTGACGAACGTATTGATGCCGTCTTTAAAAATCCTCCATGGGGAAATGATAATTGTGTTGTCGACTCTCGTTTGGCCTTTCATTTTGTACCAAAGTCTTTTAAGGTCTGTCTAACTGTGCGTGATGATGTGGCTGGTCAGCGTATTTTTAATGATACAACGCGTTCGGGCGAACGCAAATATGAAACTGTCCAACAATCCACCGCTGCCGCCATCGAACGCCATCAATTAGAGTTAGAGCATTTTATGAAGAATTATCAATTAGATATTGATAACAAAGACAACTTTGATTTAGTCATTGACACAACACACTTGACACCTGAGCAAGTTTGTCAAGCCATTTTAGCCACCATAAAGCGTGATTAGATTATCTTGTTTTTGTCTTTGCGGCACGAGCACGTGTCATTTGTTGTATTGTACGAGCCATTTGTTCGTGTTGCATTTGCTGTTGAAACATCCGACCACCAATATTGTGTTGCACTAAATTACGATGCGTTTCATATAACAATGCACGGAAGTTTCTTAGTAAATCTTTATCGTGTGGTGTCTTACCAAAAGATTTCAGAAAACTTTCCAAATTTTTGGGATTTTCCATAATAGTCAATAACATACTCCGCTCAGAACCATCTATAACTTGGAACAAATTAGACAACAATGTCTTTGTCATCCCATCCAAAGGCGTTCCATCTGTACCCACAACATCCAACAGTTTGATAAACTCTTGGACTTCTGGATCTTCCTCTCTCCGACGCGCGTTCAATCTTGCCCGTTGAGCCATGCGCATCAACAAAAATGGCGTCATTTTTTCTTTTGTTTCCATATACAGTTGCGCCCCTGTTTGTTCCAAGATAGATACAAATACACTTTGAGTTGCAAGTGGCATCATCAAAAAACTTTGTTTCATTTGATTAATTAAACCTTGTGGCAACATTTGAGCTTCTAATAGAGACAGACCGGTTTGAACCAAGTCTTGTTTTTTGCCTTCACATGCACTGCATCGCAACACCTTTTTTGCAGCATCCATTCCCAAGAAGGTCGCATATTTTTCGCAATAAAAAGGCATCGTTTTCGGCAAAAATGAGCGGCTTGCTAAAAACGGGCAACTAACTGAACAAAATTTTTCATTTTTATTATTCATATTTTCAAGGTAGCACTTCTTTTACAAAAAGACAAGAAAAATTATTTCAAAATTCCTTGTGCACGCATAGAATGAACATGACGATTAGCTCCAACAATCAAATGTTCAACCAAACGAACCCCAGCGGCTTGCAACATTTTTGCAATTGCTTCTGTTGTTCGGATATCATCAACAGAAGGCATTGCTTCTCCAGACGGATGATTATGCACCAAAATAATCTGTGATGCATCTAGATTCAAAGCCTCTTTTAAAATTTCTTTTGGAGAAACAGAAATATGATTTGTTGAGCCAATCATTTCTTTTTTCGCTTGGATCAATTTTAATTTTGCATCTAGATACAAAATATATAACACTTCTACCGTTTGCCCCACATATAATGTATTAACAAAATCAATCAATCTTTCCCAATTTGATAATACAGGTCGTTTTTCAATTTTACCAAGGGTCATTTCTTGCGCTACCCGACGAATTAAAGCTAAAAATTGAGTCGTTTTCTTTTTTATCCCGTTTACTTGAATCAACTCAGATTCCTTAGCGCTCATCACACCGCTCAGTGTTTTAAATTTATCCAATAATTCCCGAACGATTGGTTTTACATCTCGACGTGGAATGGCATGCATCAACAACACTTCCAATAACTCAGCTTCGGTTAATGAATCTATACCTCTTGTGGCAATTTTTTCATCCATTCTCTTGCGATGACCATAATACCATGGCTTATTTTCTTTTTCTTTAGCACACAATTGATTCTGGGACATAGCAACTCCTTTTAAAGGCATTGTATATTCATTGACGAGAAAAATCAATTATTTTCTTTTTGAATATTTGTAATAATACAGGCATTCATATGTCCATTGTATCATCTCAGCTCTTGCAAAATGAGTTATTACATCCCATCATTTCATAGAAAATAAAAATGAAAGGAGTCATCATGAATCAACCTTCTTTACTTGTTAAAATTGGGCGTTTTATCTTTTTGCTTGTATTGGTCAATTTAATTGGTTATATTTCCGCTGGATATATGACTCCAGACACGATGGAATGGTATCAAAGCTTATCAGTATCCAATTTAAATCCACCGAATTATGTTTTTAGCATTGCTTGGGGGCTTTTATTCATTTTACAAGCCATTGCTGCCTTCTTAGTTTGGGGCAAAGCATCTCCACGTTACTTTGTCTTACAACTTGGCTTAAATATGTTATGGAGTTTTACTTTCTTTTATTTAAGAAGTCCTCTTTGGGCATTTGTTGTTTTAATTTTATTTATCCTTGCTTTGATGGCCAATATCAAATCATTTGCTCATGCGAATCGGTTAGCAGGATGGTTGATTGTCCCAACGCTACTTTGGTCATTTTTTGCTTTATATTTAAACTGGGTTATTGCATTTTAAAAAAATGCCCTCGTAATGAGGGCAATTTTTATTTATTAAAATCAGGTGTTGCGTCCGCACTATTTCCAACGGAACGAACATCAAAATATTGCAACAATGGCATGGCAAGATAAATGGAAGAATATGTTCCAAAAATTGTTCCTAATACCATTGCGATTGAAAAGCCTTGCAATGTTTCTCCGCCAACAAACAACAATACCAACACAACAAACAAAGTTGTTAAGCTGGTTAAAATTGTTCGGGAAAATGTTTCATTTGTACTGCGGTTTAATAATTCACGCACAGACGCTTTACGATATTTTTTCAAATTTTCACGCATACGATCATAACTCACAATTGTATCATTGCAATCATAACCAGCCAGAGAGAGCAAACCGGCCACCACAACCATATCAAACTCAATTTGGAACAACGAGAAAAATCCTACCACGATAATCATATCATGAGCTAAGGCCAGTAAACATCCAACGGCAAATGGCCATTCAAAACGAAACCAAATGTACACTGCGATGGCTAATAAGGCCAAAATAGAAGCTAACAAACTTTTATATTTTAATTCTGCTCCAACAGCAGGTCCCACAATTTCCACTTCATTATAGGAATAGCCCGCCCCCAATGCATCTTTAATTTTTGTCAGCAATGCATTCGAATTTTCACCTTCAGGTTGTGCCTGAATTAAAATACCTTTTCCGTCTGTCCCCACTGATTGTAAAGAGAGATCTTTTAAGAATGATAATTTTTGACGCACAACGTCCATTTGAATTTCATTTTCACTACTGGCCTCAATTTGAACTCCCCCCATAAAATCAATACCATAATTCAAACCGCGTGTTGCAAGAGAAACAACAGATACTATCAACATAATAGCCGACAAGATATAGGCAAATTTTGCCTGTCCCATAAAATCAATACTATACTCGCGTTTTTTAAATAATTTACTCATTTTGATATCCTTTCTTAGAACTTAATTTCTTTTGGATTTTTCACATTCATCCATGCCATCAAAATCAATTTTGACACACAAATTGCAGCAAACATTGTGCTAGCTAATCCCAATCCCAATGTGACTCCAAAGCCACGCACAGGACCAGAACCTAACCAAAACAAGAATAAGGCAGCAAACAAGGTTGTCAATTGTCCATCCAAAATTGCACTGAAAGATCCAGCAAAGCCACGTGTCAATACATCTTTTGGCACTGTAATACCATGCATTTGTTCTTCTTTCATGCGTTCAAAGATGATAATATTCGCATCTACGGCCATACCAACCGTCAAGGCAATACCAGCCAACCCTGGTAATGTCAATGTGGCACCTAATAGGCTCAACAATGCTAGCAACATAATCCCATTCGCAATCAACACCAAATCAGCCACAACACCAAACCAACCGTAAACAATAATCATAAAGGCAAACACCAATGCTAATCCAATCCAACAAGCGGTTGTTCCTGCTTTAATAGAATCTTCTCCTAAACCAGCACCCACCACGCGTTCTTCAGCCACCAATAATGGTGCTGGCAATGCCCCAGAACGAAGCAATAATGCCAAATCATTTGCTGTTTGAACTGTAAAATTCCCTGTAATAATGCCTTTGCCACCTGTAATAGGGCTATTGATTGTTGGCGCACTAATGACCTTGCCATCTAATACAATTGCTAAGCGACGTCCTACGTTATCACGGGTTGCATTTCCGAATTTTTTAGCCCCCGCACTTTTGAAACTGAAAGATACAGCGGGACGCCCATTTTCATCATATGTTCCGCGAGAATCTTCCAAACTTTCTCCACCAACAACAACCGAACGTTTCAAAACGATATAGCCTGTGTCCTCGCCTGTCATCAACATGGAATCTGCAGAAATTTTTCCCATTTGTGCCATTTGCGGTGTTGTTTCTTCATCCACCAAATGGAAAGTCATTTTTGCAGTTTTACCCATCAATGCCTTAATTTCGGCAGGATCTTGTACACCAGGCAATTGAATCACGATACGATCTTCACCTTGTTGTTGAATCAAAGGTTCTTTTGTGCCTAATTCATCAATACGCTTGCGTACAATTTCCAAAGATTGTTGTACAGCTTGATTCTTTAATGCACTCAAAGCATCGGCCGTATATTTCACCGACAAAGTTGTTCCTTCAGCAGAAATATCTAATCCAACGCTTTCTTGTTTTCGAATAATTTCCCGAGCCTCATTTAATTGTGCCGCATTTAATACTTTTACTGTCATGGTGTCATTCTCAGTTTTCAAACCAGAGAAACGTATTTTTCCTTCACGCAAGGCAGAACGGGTTAAATCAGCCAAACTTTCCAATTTTTCATGAATCAAAGTATTTGTATCCACTTCCATAACCAAATAAGAACCACCCTGCAAGTCAAGACCTAATGTTACGGGCTTCCACCAAGATTTCACAGATGATGGAACTTGATTATACATTTCTTTTGGCAAAAAATTTGGCAATGCAAAAAACAAGCCAACAGCCAATACTATTCCGACAATCACAACTCTAATTTTTGAATATCCAAACATTACTTTTTATCCTTTCCAAGCAATTCATCTTCATTAAACAAAACTTGTGTCACATATGGACGCAAAACCTTTATCTCAACCCCATCGGCGACTTCAACGGTCAATTCCAATGGCTCAACTTTCACCACTTTCCCAATAATACCCCCCACATTCACGCGAACACCTTTGACAATGGCATTCAACTCGGCTTCATGTTTTTTATATCGTTTTTGTTGTGGACGAATAAGCAAAAAATAACAAATCAGAACAATCAACACAAATTGAATTGCCATACTAGACAAAGAAGCAGCATTTTGTGTTGTAGAAACTACATTTTCTGCTGTTTGAGCCAATGCAGATGATATAAACATAAAGACTCCTTTTGTTATAATGCAACACTATAACCATTTTTCCAAAAAATGCAAGGATTTTTTCTTTCCCTTGACAAAAAGATGAAAAAACGCTACCCTTAGGCAAAATAAAAAGGAGCCTATATGCGTTTAATTGTCGAATATTTAGAAAATTATCTAGCAGATTGGCCACGTCTATCATACGCCCACTCTGACGATTCGGGCTTTGATTTACGTGCTGCCATTGCCGAACCGATTACTTTACGTTCGGGCGAAAAAGTTGTGATCCCTAATGGGGTTAAACTGCAAATTGAAAGTGACACAAATTTATGGGAAATTCAAACACGTCCTCGCTCTGGACTGGCAGCCAAATTTGGCATTTCTATTGTCAATGCCCCTGGTACAATTGATTATGGCTATCGCGGTGAATTGAAAACTATTTTAATCAATTTAGGGCAAGAAGACTTTATCATTCAACCGGGTGATCGCATCGCACAGGCGATTGTTTGCCCCATTGTGCGTCCAGAAATTGTAGCTGGCATTGTCGTAGATAATACAACCCGAAGCGTTGGTGGTTTTGGTTCAACAGGAGAAAAATAATGAAAAAAATTAAAATAAACTATTATGATTTTCTGAAAACAATAAATCCAGAAACACATTATTTTACGCAATTATTGCGTACGAAATATGATGTGGAAATTTCTAATGAACCAGATTATATTTTCTACACAGTATTTGGCAATAAGCACCATGCTTTTGATGGTATTCGCATCTTTTGGACAGGAGAACAGATGTGTCCTAACTTCAACGTGTGTGATTACGCATTTGGGCATAGTTATTTAACTTTTGAAGATCGTTATATGCGTTTTCCGCTTTGGGCTTTGGGTAAGGGTAATATTGAAAAATCTCTGCACCGAACAGAGGGCATGACGGATCAACAATTATTGGACCGAAAGTTTTGCTGTGCAGTTCTTGGAAATGGCACTCAAACGGATGGTGCACGTCCCAAAATGTTGGAACTTTTAGAACAATACAAAACTGTTGATTATGGTGGAAAATATCATAACACGGTTGGTCATATTTATCCCCCCTCTGAGAAAGTTGGATTTCAGCGCAATTACAAATTTTCTATTGCATTTGAAAACACTTACTGTTCTGGTTATACCATGGAAAAACTAATTGATTCTTTTGCATCACAGCATATTCCACTTTATTATGGCAATCCACGTGTAGCCGAAGAATTTAATCCAAAGGCCTTTATCAATGCCCATGATTTTAACTCATTAGAAGATATGATGACCTATGTGAAAAAGGTGGATCAAGATGATGAACTTTATCTCAAAATGATGCGTGAACCTGTATTTCAACCGGGAGCATTAGATCGTGTTTCTGATGAAAAAGTCTTGGCCTTTTTAAGCCATATTTTCGATCAACCTTATGAACAGGCACGTCGGCGTTTTTATTCAAAACCTTATACCGACACAGATATTTATCGTTTAAAACAACGTGATGTGAACGATATTTTGAAGGCATATGTACAGCGCAAAATCGAAAAAATTTTACCAAGGAAAAAGAAAATTAAATGACACGGCAAAAGACAACAGGTCCTCTTTCACCTGAAAAACAGAAGATTGCTCAGCTTATTTTCTTATGGAGCAGTATGATAGAAGAATGCCATAAAGATCCAAGTAATGTTGAAAAAAAGAAAAAGCGCGACGCTTTGTTTGATCAAATTTGGGCACTAAAAGGAAGTAATATATATCCACGTGATTAGGACTTTTCTTGACTTTTTAGAGCATTTATGTTAGTATTTTATCAATTTTAAATTAAAAGAAGTGGAGTTTTAAATGGCGTCATATCAATATATTTATGTGATGAAAGATTTATGTAAGACTTTTCCCGGTGGTAAGGAGGTTTTGAAGCATATTTGGCTTAGCTTTTTTCCAGGTGCCAAGATTGGCGTCATTGGTCCCAATGGTGCTGGTAAATCTACACTCATGAAAATCATGGCAGGGCTGGATGATAATTTTACAGGTGAAGCGTGGCCTGCTGAGGGTGTAAAAGTCGGCTACCTACCCCAAGAGCCACAATTGGATCCCACAAAAAACGTGATGGAAAATGTCATGGATGGCGTTGGTGAAGTTCGCGACCTGATGAAGCGTTGGGAAGAAGTGAATAATGCCTTTGCAGATCCCGATGCTGATATGGATAAGCTGTTAGCAGAACAAGCTGAGCTACAAGAAAAAATTGATGCCTGCAATGGATGGGAATTTGAACGGAATGTGGAAATTGCAATGGATGCGTTGCGTTGTCCCCCTGGTGATTGGGATGTGACAAAGCTCTCTGGTGGTGAAAAGAGACGTGTGGCATTGTGTCGCCTGCTCTTATCCAAACCAGATATGCTCTTGTTAGATGAACCCACCAACCACTTGGACGCAGAGTCTGTGGCATGGTTGCAAATCTATCTTAAAAACTACACAGGTACTGTTGTCATGATTACACACGATCGCTATTTCTTGGATAATGTGACGGGTTGGATTTTGGAAATGGATCGTGGTGAAGGAATTCCGTATGAAGGCAATTACACAAGCTGGTTGGAAGCAAAATCTAAACGTTTAGAAGTTGAACAAAATGCCGAAGACAAACGCCAAAAGACATTAAAAGAAGAATTAGAATGGGTGCACGCTAACCCCAAAGCACGCCAAGCAAAATCAAAGGCGCGTATTACGGCGTATGAAGAACTCCTTAAAAAATCAAATGAAAAAGTGCCCGATATTGCTCAGATTGTGATTCCAGCTGGTCCACGGTTGGGTGATTTAGTTTTGAAAGCCGAGAATTTGAAAAAAGCCTTTGGCGATAAACTGTTGTTTGAGAATTTAAGTTTCAACTTGCCTGCTGGCGGTATCGTGGGCGTGATTGGGCCAAATGGCGCAGGAAAGACAACTTTGATGCGCATTATTACGGGACAAGAAAAACCCGACGAAGGTACTTTCCGAATTGGAGAAACAGTAAAGCTTGGTTATGTGGATCAAAGTCGCGATGCCTTAAACGATAACAACACTGTCTGGCAAGAAATTTCTGGGGGTAATGACACCCTGCTCCTTGGTAAACGCGAAGTACCTAGTCGCGCCTATGTGGCTCAATTTAACTTCAAAGGGGGCGATCAGCAAAAGAAAGTGGGACAACTTTCGGGTGGTGAACGCAACCGTGTGCATATGGCCAAAATGTTAAAGTCTGGCGCCAATGTACTGCTATTGGATGAACCAACAAACGATTTAGATGTGGATACTCTGCGCGCTTTGGAAGAAGCCTTAATGGATTTCCCAGGATGCGCTGTGATTACCAGCCACGACCGTTGGT
>DFKH01000110.1 GCA_002373815.1 Alphaproteobacteria bacterium UBA3650 | reverse complement strand
ATCTGGATCGAGTGATTGAAATTATCCGAAATGAAGACGATCCCAAACCTTTGATGATGCAAGAATTTAATCTATCTGATGTTCAAGCAGAGGCTATTTTGAATATGAAATTACGTTCTTTGCGCCGATTGGAAGAACAACAATTGCGCAATGAATTTGAAGAATTAGCCTTAGAAAAGGCAGGATTGGAAAATTTATTAGTTGACGAGCAATTGCGTAAAAATAAATTGGCTGAAGAAATCAAACAGATTCAAAAAGATTTCGGCGCTAAAACAGAACTTGGTAAACGCCGTACACAGATTGCCGGTGCTGTGGCTGAAGTGGAAATGTCCATTGAAACTTTAATTGAAAAAGAGGCTATTACGGTTGTCTTGTCAAAACAAGGTTGGATTCGTGCCTTAAAAGGCAATACGGGTACAGATGATTTGAAATTTAAGGAGGGCGATTCTTTAGCGTTCAGTGTCAACACTTATACCACAGATCACATTATGTTGTTCGCCACAAATGGACGCTTTTATTCTATTCTAGGTAATAATATTACAGGTGGGCGTGGCTTTGGCGAACCTATTCGTTTAAGTATTGACTTACCTGAAGATGCAGACATTGTCGAAATGTTTATCTTTAAGCCAGACCAAAAATTATTGGTAGCTAGCCAATCTGGTAAAGGCTTTATTGTAGAATCTAACAACATTATTGCTCAGACACGCGCAGGCAAAATTATTTTGAACTTAGCTGATAACGATAAGGCGTATCTATGTCGTGAAGCTAATGGTGACTCTGTAGCGGTCATTGGCAACAATCGTAAGTTGTTAGTCTTTAAAACCTCAGAAATTCCCACCATGACACGAGGTAGTGGTGTCATGTTGCAACGCTACAATGGTGCAAAATTATCAGATGTGAAATTCTTTAACTGGGCTGAAGGCTTGCCATATCCATCTGGTAATGGGATTCATATAGAACCAAACATGACCATGTGGCTTGGCAAACGCGCCGCAGTCGGTCACTTCCCACCTGTTGGTTTCCCAAGAAACAACAAATTTAAATAAAAAAATTCAAAAAAGATTAGGAATTTTTTATGAAAAATAAACTTGACAATATAGCTCTTAGGTGATACCCTACATGTCAAGGAGACATAACATCATGAAAAGTTCTGCTTTGCAAAGCCCCCCCCCCTACGAAATAAGTGTTTGATTTTTAAACATTTTTTAGAGACGCTTCATTCCGAACATAATGAAGGATCCTTTAAAAACTCTCATGCTGAGCCGAAGCCACAGGATGATAGGAAGAAAGAATCTGGTCGCTCCATGGTGGAAATGTTGGGCGTGTTAGCGATTGTGGGGGTGCTGTCCGTCGTCGGAGTCATAGGACTGAGTTCTGCCTTAGATTCAGCCAAAGCCAACAAACTCATTCAAGCCCTGTCGCGACGTGCCACCGTTTTGGCGGCGGACAAATCTTTCGGGACAGGGTTTACTGATAATGCCTCGTTTGGTCAAGATTCAGATTACACAATTACCTGTACGGATGTTCCCAACTCACCACTCTTTTTTTGCACTGTTTCCACCGTCCCTCAAAACGTATGTCAAAAGATATTAAAAATGAATTGGGAACTTCCCTTGCGCATGAGCCCTCAAACTTGCAATCAAACAAATGACATGGTATATGTGTTTGGAGAAGGAGAAGCGCAAGAAAAAACAACCGCCTGTACAACAGACGCAGAATGTACCCCACAAGCGACCTGCACAGAGGGTGTTTGTGTGGAGCCACCGCTCAAGAGCTGCGACACAAACGTCGAGAACCCCTGCGGTGATGAGTGTCAAGTCTGCAACCCCTCCACGCTCTTGTGCGAAAACGCCTGCACTAGAAAATCATATCTTGAATCTACTGGCACGCAGTATATTGATACTGGGGTTGCTGTTGATACAAATGACACCTTTAGATACGATATTATAGGTAATTTTACACAATTTAATGATACTTATCAATTAGTTGCTGGGTTATATGCAAGTGCATATTTTGGTATATCACAAGAAGACACTAATAAATGGTATTTGAGTAGTCTCGCTTTATCTGAAGATGCAGACTTAAATGAGCATACATTTTATCTTTATTCACAAATAGGTAATAATAAAATATCATATCTTGGTATTGATGGTACTGAGTATAGACGTACCAGAAATAATGCCGGTGGGAATCTTTATTTATTTAACTTAAATTCTCATCAATCAAGTTACTCTACTCATTTTAGAATGAAAAGCTGTAAAATTAGAAAGAATGCTGTGGATGTTCGTGATTTCATCCCTGTTCTATACACTTTCACCAACGAGGCCTGTATGTATGACAAAGTTGAAAAGAAACTCTATCACAACAAAGGCACAGGGAGCTTTACTTCTGATTAAATGTTTTATTAGAACATCAAGGTTGCACGCAAGCTGACAACCGTTGCTGTATTATGATCTTTTGTTGCCCCTGGGTTCAAATAAAATTGTACATCAGGTGTAAGCGTTGCAAACGACGAAATACCAAAGGCCATATAAGTTTCCAACACAGTTTCCCAAGCACGTGTTCCCGCTCCATTTACAGATCTATTTAATTTATTCACAGCCACCGCAACCCCTGCTTGATCAAGACTATTGCGATCCATTGGGTTATTCACAATGCTCCCAAATACATAGGATTGTTTTATGCTGTTTTCGGATTTATTCACGCCATTTGCCCTAGCAAACAAAGCCACTTTTTTGGTGACAAATTGTTGTGCATTCAAACTCCATCCACGCGAAGATTCAGGTTGTACCGATACATCAGGTTGATAATATGCCATAGCACTATATTCCCCTGCTAAACCATCAAATGTTGGTGTCCACATAACAGAAACAAATGGTGTCCATTTTCCTTTTTTAAACTTATTCCAGCTGATTGTTTCCCCTGACACGTTATTAGCATTTTGGGCACCCGCACTAAAGCTCCATTCATTATTGGGAGACCAAGTTATAAAGCCTCCCAAACTTGCTGTCGGGTAAACCTCTGATGCATTTTGAGATAAAGCATAGTTTAGAAAGTTCACTTGTTGGTTACTGTCATAGTCGGTTCCATCAAAATTATACATTGGGAATTGTCCCAAGGTGACAGATAAACTTTTCAAGGATCCCGGCAAAGTATGCGTATAACTGAGTTCATCAAAATAATTGCCATTGGATGGATAATCGTTCACGCTGGACATCACCCCTATACGATTATTTAAAGTATTCGCATTCATTCCCCAATAACGCACAGCTGTATAAGCCGCATTAAAGGTACCACTTCCAAAAGTGTCAGAGTTAAAGGCGTTCCACCCTATTGTTCCATAATACTGTGATTGCCAAGCTGTGCCTTTTCCATTTGGGGCGCCTCGTTGGGGTAAAAACGAAGCATCTAATGAATAGGTAATACCCGTCTTTTTATTGAGTTCATTTTTAAAATTTTGGTAATCTTTTGCTATCTCAAATTCCGCGAACACAGGCATAGAAATCAGGCAACAACTTAAAAGCAATAATTTTTTCATGTTTCCTCCTTTTTTTTAGGATATAAGAACTCATCAAACAAAAACACAGCCATACTTTCGTCTGAAGAAAAAATTAAATATTTTACTTGTATCTTATTTTAAAAAGTGCTATGCTTTGCACACACAAACGAAAGGATAGATTATGACCGAAATTTCTACACTTCAATCATTTAGAATTAAATACAAACCAGAACTGCCCCGTTCCTTGAAAAAAGGCATTAAACGGGTCGCTGTTGTGGAAGGCGATAAAACTGATTCCATTACACACCAAGAAGAATTGAAATCTTTATTTCCAAATACCTATGGACAAAATGTCATCACCTTTAAAGCCGGTAAAAAACCCAAGAAATTAGAAGCCAAAAATTTCGGTGTGATTTTATCTGGAGGTCAAGCCCCTGGTGGTCATAATGTCATTACGGGTCTTTATGATGGCTTAAAGCGTATCAACAAAAATAATAAACTATTTGGTTTTTTGGGTGGTCCTAGTGGTATTGTTGAAGGTAAATATATTGAATTAGATGATACTTTAATTGATTCTTATCGCAATACCGGTGGCTTTGATATGATTGGTTCTGGTCGCACAAAATTGGAAACAGAAGAACAATTTATGAAGGTATGGCAAGTTTGTCAAAATTTAAACATCTCCGGCATTGTCATTATCGGTGGCGATGATTCCAATACAAATGCAGCTTTACTTGCCGAATGGTTAAAAGCCAAAAATGCTGGTATTTGCGTAGTTGGTTGTCCCAAAACAATTGATGGCGACTTGAAGAACGCTCAAATTGAAACATCTTTTGGCTTTGATACTGCTACTAAGACTTATGCTGGATTGGTGGGTAATATTGAGCGCGATGCCCTATCCGCCAAAAAGTATTGGCACTTTGTGAAATTGATGGGACGTAGTGCAACTCATGTCGGTTTGGAAGTTGCCTTACAAACTCATCCTAATATTACTTTGATCTCCGAAGAGGTAGAAGCAAACGAAATGTCTTTGGATGCTTTAGTACAAGGCATGGTTGATGTCATTGTAGAACGTGCAGAAGCCGGCAAAAACTATGGTGTTGCTTTGATTCCAGAAGGTGTCATTGAATTTATTCCAGAAATGAAAAAGCTGATTACGAACTTAAACGATTCTATGAGTTTAGTCGAAAGCTCTGAGGCCTATAAAAATGCTAGAACAGATGCGGAACGCTTTCAATCTGTCATTGAGCATTTGAATCAAACAGCACCAGATAGTGCAAAAGTGTTTGATTCCCTACCTGCCCTGATTAAAGCTCAATTATTGTTGGATCGTGATCCACATGGCAATATTCAAGTATCCAAAATTGAGACAGAACAATTACTCATTAATATGATTAAAGCTAAATTGGAAAAAATGCGTGCCGAAGATAAATATCATGGCAAATTCTCTGGGCAAGCACATTTCTTTGGGTACGAGGGACGTTGTGCCTTCCCATCAAACTTTGACGCCAACTATTGCTATGCTTTGGGATACAATGCTTGCGCTTTGTTGCAAAGCGGTCGCACAGGATATATTTCCTGCATTAAAAATTTAACGGCACCTGTGAACAAATGGATTGCTGGCGGTACACCGCTTACCATGATGATGACGATGGAAAAACGCCATGGGCAATTTAAACCTGTGATTCAAAAAGCGTTGGTAAAACTGGATGGTCCTGTGTTTAAAAAGCTGTTGGAAAATCGTTCCAAGTGGGCGCTTACAGATGATTACCAATTCCCTGGTGCCATTCAATATTATGGTCCTTATGAAGTGACAAATGCCACCACAAAGACCTTGGAATTGGAAAAAGGTAAAATGAAACAGCGTCGTTGGTTTAAACGTTTACGGTTGTTCAGATAAAATTAAATAAAAAAAGAGGCAGCTGATAACTGCCTCTCTTTTTTTTACATTATTCTCTACTACCTCGTAGTTGTGTGGGAGTTTTGAGTGTTTTTATCTTCTGGTCAGACTTCATCTCAAGAGTCGCTTTGTAATTGTCATTCAAAAACTTTGTCACTTCTGGGAAACTTGAACTGCTAAAATGTATTGCATCCATGCTTTTTAGATCATAACCTACACGCCCATCACTGAGAGTTTTAGCCATCTCAGAAATCGTCTCCTCTCCAGAATTAGATTCTCCAGTTCTCCAGCCTCTAGAGACCATTGTTCCTCTTTTATCGAACTCGTAGTAAATAGTTGTTCCATCTGCTTGATCGATGTTGTATCTATAACCGTCAGGAAGTGTTACCTTAACCAACATATCATCTCCACGAGATATAGTCGTAATCTTACCATCGAATGAAGTTCTTACTTCATCTCCCTTTACTTCCATCTTCGCTGGATTAGGACCATTATGACCTATAAATACACTACTAGATTGTCCAGAAGCTCTGGATAGTTGATTGATTTCTTCGGAAACAACAGTATCTGTAGCTGTCATTGTAGGTGCCAAAACTTTATCACTCACATCTTCTTTAGCAAAACCAACTGGTCCACCAATGTCCCCAGCTCGAATCGCAACTTTTGCATCATCTTTATCCATAGATACGCGATTATTATTTGCCATACCATCATTCAAGAAAGAGGTTAAACGCACAACTAATCCTGCAATAACAGCAGCCATGGCCATATTAAAGGCTCCATGTCGTCTGGCTTTCTTAATCTCTGAAGTCAAGTCTGCTGCAAGATTTGTAATATCTGTATTTGTCGCCATGTTAGAATTGTGCTGTTCTATCTCTTCAAGCTTTGTTTTAATGGACGAAATATTGCGTTCCATTTTCGTTTGTCTTTTTGGTTTTGTCATGTCCTTTTCCTTTTTTAGTTATAAAAAAATACCGTTACAGGCCTCATACCTATCAGTCAGTGTTTGTGAGTTATTATAAAGCCGTGCGCTTTGCGTCCGTCTATGAAAGGCCAAGTCATCCCACTCAAAAAAAATAAAATTATCTTTAATTATTAAACTCTTATCTTGATAAATTAAAGTTTTACTAAAAGTGTTCATATAACCTCTCATGGTTACATGTATATCATACCCATGTAACGGTGTCAATCATTATTTTTATGAATTTAAAAATTTTTGAATTTGTTCTGATGTTCCTATGGATTGAGCCGGCGTATCTGGAACAATGCGTTTCACTAATCCAGCCAATACACTGCCTGGACCGCACTCAATAAATTCAGTTGCATTCGTGTTCAAAATCAGCTCTCGCCAACGAACAGGAGCCGTTATTTGTCGTGTCAACAAATCTGCATAATGGACAGGATCAACCTCTTCTTTGGCTGTTACATTAAAAAACACAGGGATTTTAGGTTGTACAAATTTCATATCTGCAAGTACAGAGATCATCTCATCAGCCGCGCTTTGCATCATAGGAGAATGAAACCCCCCTGCTACTTGCAGCAAAATCGCACGTTTAATTGTCATTTTTTGAGCCAGTTCTTTTGCCTTTTCTAAACTTGCCAAAGTTCCGCTTAATACAATTTGACCTGGTGCATTATCATTTGCCACATAGCATCCTACATTTTGAGCAATCTCTTGAGCCTGATCCACACTTGCACCCAACAAAGCCAACATTTCCCCCTTTTCTTGTTCGCAAGCTTTGGCCATCGCATTGCCACGTGCTTTCAGTAATTTTGCTGTCTCTGATAGGGACAAAACACCCGCCGCACATAATGCACTATATTCCCCCAGAGAATGCCCTGCGACAAGATTTGGCATTGAGCAACCCTGTGTTTGAAGCACACGCCAAACCGCCATCGAAACCGCCATAATAGCTGGTTGGGCATTTTGTGTTTTGGTCAATTCTTGCATATCACCCTCAAACATTAGGCGACTTAAATTCTGATTTAGCGAATCATCTATCTCCTGAAAAACTTCTTTGGCCTTATGAAAATCGTGAGCCAAATCGGCCCCCATTCCAACGAACTGAGCCCCTTGTCCGGGGAAAATAAAAGCTATTTTTTTTGTCATAGGGCGATTTTAACCGATTTTGAAAATAAATTCAATCTTTTTTAATCAAGATAAAAAATACATAAATTTACATTTAAATAAAATTATGATACAATACATCTTTATAAAGAAAGGAAAATACATGAAGCAGAAAGAAAAAGGGTTAATTTACGAACCTGTTGCAGGGCTGACAATTATCGGAGCCTTTTTAGAGGCAATAAAAATGGCAAAAGAACATGGAAAACCTGTTCATGCCATCATCAATGATATCGAAATGAATGTTACTGCAAAAACGAATGCTGTAAGAGCTGTTGCAACATACCAAAAGAAAAACAAAGAAAGATACAAGGCTGAAATACGTGCTTACAAGCAACGTCAAACAAAACGATCTTAACGTGCTTATAGCTCATTTCATCACAGCAAAATTTCCTTTTTATTATAAAAATTTTATTTCTTGAAATATTCGCATAGATGCTGTATGATCCTTGTTGGAGGCGTCATATGGATATCAAAAAGGCAGGAGTTGTTTTACTTAACCCCAAAAATCACAAAATCGGTCTTGTTTATCGCAAACAGCAAAATGATTATTCGTTTCCAAAGGGTCATCTAGAGCAAGGCGAGACCTTGCAACAGTGTGCAATCCGAGAAACAGCTGAAGAGACAAAAAGAGATTGTCGCTTATTATCCAATGATGAAATAGGCGTTATTCGCTACAATATACCTGACAAAAACGAAGCATGCGAAGTCTATATGTATCTCGCTGAGGATATAGGTCATAGTAACAACACCAGTCCCGAAGTTCATGATTTGATATGGGTGGACTGGGGAAGTGTTGAAAAAAAACTTACCTATCAAAATCTTAAAGATTTTTGGAATAATATCAAAGATTCTTTAAAACAGAAGCTTGGCTTTTTACGCGAAGATGTCACACGCGCTCATTTAGGTGTATATGGCGTTATTAAGCAGGGCAATAAGATTCTTGTTATCAAAAAAGCTCGTGGCCCTTACACAGGGCTTTACGATCTTCCTGGTGGAACGCCAGAGAATAATGAAACTTCTGAAGAAACGGTTACAAGAGAAATTAAAGAAGAAACAAATTGTGATGTTTTAAACATTTCAAATAAGCGTATTTATACTATTTTATTTAACCATTTTACTTCTAAAAGTGGTGATACAGGTTGTCTTCAACACACAGGCATTTTATTTGATGTATCTGTTCGTGGTATCCCCACAATCACAGGCGATGGATTAGATTCAAATGGTGCAAAATGGGTGCAAATCAATGAACTCTCTCCTCTCAATGCCACGCCTTTTGTTCTTTTGGCTTGTCATCAAACAGATTGCGGTGCTGATATTATCAATTATTGTTCAATTTAAATACAACCAAGGAGAAATGTCATGCTGAAACAAGAACGTTTTAAGATCCCAGTAGGAATTTTTATCATGCTATGCAAAGATGATAAGGTTCTTTTACAATTACGCCAAAATTGTTCATTTAGTGGTTATTGGGGCTTTGTTGGTGGTCATTTAGATGGAAATGAACGCATTGATGAAGCGGCTGCTCGTGAGGCGAAAGAGGAAGTAGGCATTGATATTTTGCCCGAAGATTTAGTTTTAAAAACTATTTGTCATAGTAATGAAGGCGCTGAATATTTACAATTTTATTTTGAATGTTACAAATGGACAGGGAAAATTGAAAACAAAGAGCCAAACAAATGTGAACGTTTAGAATGGTTCTCATGGGATAGCATTCCTGAAAACACCTTCCCCGCTTCCCAAAAAGCAATAAAAATGATTTATAAAAATATCACTTTTTTTGAAGATAAATTTTAAGAACGTTTGCCTTTCAGAAAAAATCTCTTGACAATTTACACCTAATAAAATAGAGTGATTATAAGTGATGAATTGGCCAATCAAAGTCATGCTGCGATTATTGTGTTTTATCACATGGGGGAAGATGTCAAAAATGCAAGAAAGTCTTAAATCTTGGCTTAGTACGCATCAGAAGAAGAGGGAAACAATTTCTAACTGTTTGATGCGAATAGTTCAGGATCAATTATTAGCGTTTGATTTATTAGAATATATCACCCAAAATCCTCGGCAAAACAAAGCCAATTTTCGTTTTATTATGAAACATTTCCCCCAAAAAGCAACCTTTCAAAAATGGCTAAAAGCCTATACAAAGCAATATGAAATTTTTATGCGTAATAGATGGACACAAGCTCAAAATATTGAGGATGTTTTATCCATCATTCCTAATTTCAGTCCTTGGGCTTTACGGGATCGCTTTGGATCCATTGATATTGGTAAAATTCCGAGTGAATTTCAAGAAAGAGATTTATATCATGATTTCTTGAATAAAATATACAATAGCACTGTTATGAAAAAATATCGGCAATTTAAATCGCTAGAATGTGATTTCAAAAACTTGGCAAAGGTTTATCCCTGCGTCAAAAAAATTGACTGGTTTGATTTAACAAAGCGCGGACAATTATTATCAAAATTATTAGAAAGAATAATTGGTCATCCTTTTGTTCTTCGACACAACAAACACAAATATCAAGTACAATACTTATGTAACCCTTTTTCATCTAAAATGGTTTTTCAGATAAAGTCTGACACAAAACAAATTTATATTTTAAAGATGGCGTCACACCAATATGCTAAGATTGATTGCGACAGCACACGAAAAGAAGTTGAAAATCAGGCTATTCGAGCTGATTCCCCCTACTCTAATGCCTTGATGGAATTTTATTTAAAATTAAACAAATGTCCTCACGTGTCTGATATTTTGTATTACACAGATGTCTATGAAGCTGTTCTATACAAAGAGCAAAAAGGCAAAGTCTTTACACCTAAAGTAAAGCCAGACTTTATCACTATGAACACAAAATATTTAAAAGATGCCAATCGATTAGGTATCTATGTAAATGATATTTCACCCCAAAATTTTATGTGGGATAAATCTGGTCAATTAAAGATTATTGATATTGGTCATGCCAGTTTTGCCAACCCATTGACACAGGGGATTCCCGGCCTTACCTTTACTTTTGGTAATTTATGCGGGCAAGACTATTTAACACATTTTGGTGTTTTAAGCATGGAGGATTGATTGTACTCAAAGGACAAAAATTATATCACGAAACTGATGCAAGGATTGAAAATTCAATCTACTCGTGCATTGGACGTTATTATGGGGGCAAATGAGTTAAAAGACATTTTGTCCAAAACATCAATCAATGACTTCATTGGTGAACATGCTTGGATTAATTTACATACCCATTCAAATGCCTCTGATGGCACCCTATCACCCGCACAATGGATTGAAAATGCCTATCAATGGAAGCAGTCCCACCATTTACAAAATTACATTATTGCCTTAACGGATCACGATACTTTAGACGGGCTTATTCCTCTTTTAAAAATTATAATCAAAAATCACAAAAAATATGCTGGGCTACGTGTTATTTTGGGTTGTGAGTTAAGTACTTCTTTTGAATCTGATCAATTACGTCGTCCTTTAGATTTTGAAATTTTGCACTATGGGATCAATCCATTTGATATGGAATATAAAAAAATTTTGAAACAACAAGCCGATGCGCGTCACCAAGCTCTACCTGTTATATTTCAATTTCTGAATAAAAAATATCCATGGGTTCATGCAGATATAAAAGAGTACTATAAAAGTAAATTTTACACGCGTGCCATGCAATTGGGGATTGGTGTCAATTGGCTTTATAATACGATGGCCTATTTTAGATCCATTACATCATCGGAAACAGATTTGTCAAATATATTAGATGATATGATGGACTTTGGATTTCAAGAAAAAAATAATAAGGTATGGTGGCTTTCAACAGATCTGTTAGCCTATATTAAAAAGCATGGTGGTTTTGCCAGCATGGCGCATCCTTACCGTTTACAGTTGGGACAAAAAATAAATTCAGATGTAAATATATTTATTCCTTCTTTTTTCACGACACTCCATAAAAATGGTATGGAAGCCACAGAGCTTTTTTATGGTAAAATGCGACAAATGCAAAATGCATTTGATATATTACAAGCAAATGAAACGCCACAAAATGACACCGATCACTGGGTCAGATTGATTTGGGAAACATCCCACAAAATCTTTCCATATGCGACCGGTGGTTCGGATAACCATGGTCGTTTTTTAGGCAATTTTCAATTTGAAGAAAAAGAAAACGCTTGGCAGCAATTATTATCCTATTGGCATCAAATCCAACCTTTGATTCAAACTGGATATCATCTTTTAGATAAGGAAGTAACCATGGGGCTTCCTGGTCCTTGTATGCCTGCATACGATTTAAACTTTGATATCGGTATTGGCTCTCCTTATGGCAAAGGCGCAAATCGTGTTTGGGAATTTTGGGACAAAACAATTCACAAAATTTTATTAGGTCCCTCTGGACGTACCTGCAGAGAAGCAAAACATTCTCCTTATGTATCTGATGACGAGCATCCAAATCCTTATTTTATTCCTGTGGAATTTTTCATAGAAAATCACATTCCTTTAACAAAGCAATTATCATTTAATCTTAAAACAAAGACAGACACAGAGATTGATTTTGATTGCGTTCAATCGACTTTTAAGAAGTTGACTTCCTATCTTCATTTTGATGAAAAACAAATTGATTTTTTAGCTTCAAAATTCAAAAAAGAATCTGTTTATCCGTACATTGCTGATTTACAAGTTTGTCTTTCAAAAAATTTATGTCAAAAATATCCAGATTTATTTTTACAAGATTTCACGTTAGGAACACCGGCTGATACCATTTCTGATTCTCCAAGAAATTGGGGCTTTCCCGTTTTCAATCCCAAAAAGTTATGGTCAGCCAAAGGGCTTGGGCCTGCAGGAAAATTATGGCAGCATATTATCGATCAAGCTGTCTGTGGTGCAAAAGGTGGTCTCAGAATTGATCACTTTATTGGCATGGTCAACCCTTATGTTATTTCAACAAACCCTCATCTTCCAAATGGCAGACTTTATTCATCCTATGAGCATCCTATTTTAAAAAAATTCGCCCTTACAAAACAAGAAGAATTTTATAAAGTCATCGACAAAATAATCTTACCCGTTTTAAAAAAACACCATCTCTCTTGCGCAGATTTATATCCAGAAGATATTGGCGCCCGCCCTGAACAATTAGATGATGTCTTAAATCATTTTGGCTTAGGACGCCTTGTTGTTGCACAATTTAATAACCCCAATGATTCCCATCATATGTATAATTTGATGAATACAAGCCCATATGATATTGCCACTTTAGATACACATGACACTCCTTCTATTCAAATGTTTTTTAATTCTTTGGATGATGCGGGACGATATGCCTACGCCCAATCATTAGCAAAATCTTTACGTTTCAATTATACAGATGATTTAAAGTCAACACAACAATTAATTCGTATGCAATGGGGCGAATTGCTTACTTGTCCAGCGAAACGCATCCAAGCATTTTTTACCAGTTGGACAGGACAAATTGGACGTTACAATGAACCTGGAAATCCTGATAAATGGCGTTTACGTTGCAGTGCTCATTTTGATGAATTGTACTTCAAAAATTTACACACAGGATTTGCCTATAATCCTCTTGATGCTATCGCATTGGCTATTTATGCGCGTGGAGATGCCATTTATCAACAGAACAAAGATTTTGTTGCTCAATTACGTGAGGCCGAAAGTCACCTAAACGCTCTCATTTATCAATGGCTCAATGCTTAGGCTTTTTCTAAATTATCAAAACGGCCGTATTCTCCATTAAAATACAATTTCACAGTACCAACAGGTCCATGACGTTGTTTAGAAACAATTAATTCTGCTTGGTTGGCTAATTCTAATTTTCTTTGTTCCAATTCAGCCATACGAAGTGCAAATTTTTCGGGTGTTTCATTTAAATGGCGTTGAGGCTGTTCATTTTGTAAATAATAAATTTCGCGATAGATAAACATAACAATATCAGCATCCTGCTCAATAGATCCTGACTCACGCAAATCTGACAACATGGGGCGTTTATTATCTCGTTGCTCAACCAAACGTGACAATTGTGATAGCACAATAACTGGCACTTCCAATTCTTTAGCCATAATCTTTAAGGCACGTGTCATTTCAGATAATTCTTGCACACGATTTTCTGAACGTCCTGAAGAAGAAATCAATTGCAAATAATCAATCACAATCAACCCCAGACCTTGCTCCTTATTGCGCAGCATACGACGCGCGCGATTTTTAATAGCATTTACGGTAATACCCGGTGTTTCATCCACAAAAAGTGGTACCCTAGACAGCAAATTGACACCAGCAGATAATTCTTCAAATTGATCTTCTGTCAATTTTCCTGTACGCATTAAATGATTGGAAACACTTGCTTTAGATGACAAGATACGCCCTGCCACTTGCTCAGCAGACATTTCCAAAGAAAACAAAGCGACAGATTTTTTGATAGCCCCTGGCTTTTTATTTTCTTTTTCAAAATGTTGTGCCACGTTAAAGGCAATTGTTGTTGCCAAAGCAGACTTTCCCATTGCAGGACGGGCAGCCAAGATAATCAAGTCCGTATTATACAAGCCTCCCAACAATTTATCAACATCAATCAAGCCCGTTGGGACACCAGAAATCCCTGCAGGATTCTTCATTGCTTCTTCCGCAGATGACAAGGTCAATTGTAAAGCAGATCCCAATGATTTTGGACCACCTTCTAATTCACGTTCATTGGCTAATTCAAACAATGACTTTTCAGCATACTCAATTTGCTCGGATGCTTCTTCATCTATATTACGATCAAAAGCTTTATTGACAACATCTGTTCCCAATGAAATCAATTGACGTCGTGTGTAGCAATCCAAAATTTCACGTGCATAATCAACAACATTTATGATGGTTGAAGCGGCAGAAACCAATTTAGCCAAATATTCCACTCCCCCCACGTCCTTTAAGGCATCATCATGCAAAAACAAAGGTTTTAACGTCACAATATCAGCAATACGTCCTTGATTTATATAGGATTCGCATGCCTCATAAATTCTGCTATGAACAGCATGCACAAAATGTGATGGCTTGAGGAACTCTGACACTTTTTCCATATTTTTGTTATCAGACAAAATTGCCCCTAAAACAGCTTGTTCTGCTTCTAAATTTTGAGGGGGAATACGTGGGACATCTGTTAAAGCAACCATAAGCAATCCTTTGTTAACTTATTTTTAACCAATCATACAAAACTTTTTTTCAAAATGCAACCCTTTTTGTTTGCTTTTTTTTCTTTTTTTAGATACAGTAGAACAAAAGGAGAACATTATGATTGGTAAACTGACAGGAATTATTGATTCATTCTATGACGATTATTTGATTTTAGACGTTGGTGGTGTAGGGTATCGTGTTTTTTGTTCGGCCAAAACAATGGGAAAAATGCCCACCAAAGGTGGTAGTGCTTCTTTATGGATAGAAACACAAGTCCGTGAAGATCATATACACTTGATTGGTTTTGCGGATACTGTGGAACAGCAAATGTTTAATCTTTTAAGCACAGTTCAAGGTGTCGGTGCAAAGGTGGCGTTGGCGATTTTATCTGCCCTATCTCCAAATGAAATTCAAATGGCCGTTATGGCGGCAGATGGGAAAGCCTTCACGCGTGCCAGTGGTGTCGGTCCCAAATTGGGTGTTCGTCTCGTCACTGAATTAAAAGGAAAAGTGGGAACGCTTGGCAGCAACGAAAATATGCAGGTGTTGGGGACAGGTGGTACAACCGCCCCTGCTACGAATCAAGCAATGGAAGAAGCCATTTCTGCTTTGGCAAACTTGGGCTATGCCCGCATTGAAGCCGGTATGGTGGTCGCCAATGTCTTGCGCCAAAATCCAGACTTAGAAACGGCGGAACTCATCCGTCTGTCCTTAAAAGAAATCGGCAAAGGGAGTTTGTAATACATGGTAGAAAATAGAATTATTGCACCACAAAAACAAACGGGAGATGAAGAACTTTACAAAGGGCTCCGTCCACAGAGTTTAGACGACTTTGTCGGGCAACGCACATTATGCCAAAACCTGCGTGTGTTTGTGAATGCTGCCCGCGATAGACAAGAAGCCATGGATCATGTGCTTTTGTTTGGCCCGCCTGGCTTGGGCAAAACAACTTTGGCGCAAATTGTGGCAAAGGAATTAGACGTCAATTTCCGTCCGACCTCAGGCCCTATGATTTCAAAATCAGGCGATTTAGCCGCTATTTTAACAAATCTAGAACCGCGTGATGTCTTATTCATTGATGAAATTCACCGTTTGAATCCTGCGGTAGAAGAAGTGCTTTATTCCGCCATGGAAGATTATCAATTAGACATTGTGATTGGTGAAGGTCCAGCCGCTCGGTCGGTG
>DFKH01000092.1 GCA_002373815.1 Alphaproteobacteria bacterium UBA3650 | reverse complement strand
TTTCCGCAAGATTCGCATTTTATCCACATCAATCGTGGAACACGGTCATACCGATTGCGATCTTGGTTTTTAATTCCTTGTTTGGATTTGAAAAACATTTTTGATTACTCGTTCATTTTTTTTGTTAAAACAGGACTGGGTTTGAATAATATTGTTGTTGCCGGCCCCATGGATTCGGTTTTGCGTGTGACCGGGTTAAATCCAACCTTGGCGGCGTGGCGACGTGGTTGAAAATTACCAAACCCGCGAATTTCAACGCGATTGCCGTTTGAGAGGGTTGTTATGATACTGTCGATTACGGTATCGAATATTGCCGCCGCATCAGATTCACGCATGTGTTTGAATCGAACCTGGATACTGCGAATAACATCAGAACGTTTCATAAAAATAAATCCTTTTGCACAATATAATTTAGCAAATTTCCACCATATATCAAGTGTTTTTTATTTTATGCTGTTGCCACTATAATGAATAAAAATATCCGCCCAATATCGGGCGGATTCATATGTTATTGCGTTTTTTTATCGCCCCAAATTTTTATCGCGAATTTTCAACAGAATTGTTCCTGCGGCAATACCGATAATCCCGCCGATTGCCATCGGAATTGTTGTTTTTGATTGTGCGGCGGTTTTATCGTGCGCGATTGTGCGGGCATCATCAGTCCCCGCCGCCACACAAATCAATATAAAACCACCCAGCAAAAACGTCGCCGCCAAATAGTTCAGTTTTTTAATGTTATTACCTTTATTCATAATTTACCCCCACAGAATTATTTTATCAAACACATAATAACACAAAAGTGTTGTTTGTCAAATAAAAAATATGATAGGCACAAATGCGGCCAGGGAGTGCGCTGGGTGGCGTGCCATAGTATCGCAGATGCGAAGGGTGGTCTGACCCATCCGGTTGCCCCGACATAAACAATTTAATAAAAAAATGGGGTGTCTGAAAATTTACACAATATCCCACTATATATAACTATTATAATACTAAAATACCACGGTATAAACGGGTAATTTATTCATTATAAAACAGATTTATGTAATCTTTATAATACCACTTTTGAGCATAAGCATTATCACCAAGTTTGACTAAAATTCCAATCTTGACCAATCTGTCTATCATTTTGTATCCAGATGGTTTTGATGTTCCTGTCCACTTCATAATATCTGATATACCAACAATCGGCATTTTATATAAATTTTCCAATACGGTCATTGTTGATTGTGATACAGCTTTGCCTAAAACTTTTACTTTATCTGTGTCACGTTCACGTATTTTGGTAATCAAAGCACATGTTTTAATAGCAGAATTTGCAGTATCAATAATTCCATCTAAAAAGAAATCCAGCCATCCAACAATGTCACCATTATGATAATCATTTAATTTTTGATAATATATACTTCTGTGCTGTTTAAAATATGCAGACAAATACAATATCGGCATTTCCAACAATTTTTTATACCACAAGAACATTGTTATCAATATACGTCCTGTTCGGCCATTACCATCATTGAATGGGTGAATTGTTTCAAATTGTGCATGTAATAAACCTGCTTTAACAAGCGGTAAATAATCATCGTCTGCGTGCATAAATTTTTCCAAATCATTCAAAGCACGAGTCATTTCTTCAACTGGTGGTGGAACATAGGTTGCATTATCTGGTCTGGTGCCACCAATCCAATTTTGACTGGTTCTAAATTCTCCAGGATAAGAATTATGTGTGCTACGTGCTTTAATCATTAATTTTGAATGTAGTTCACGTATAAATCTTAAAGACAAAGGAAAATCTTTGGCACGAATTATACCATAATTCAGTGCATTTATATAATGCATAATATCGTCAACATCTTCGGGCAAAGAAGTGCTTGGTTCAACATTTTCTTTTTCAATAACGTCCATCATGGTAGCATTAGTGCCTTCTATTTGACTGGAAGAAGATGCGTCTTTTTTTACAAACATGACCAAAAACCAATCTTTATCAGGTAACAATTCCGTTATACCATCCAATTTACCCAATAATCTTATTGCTTCTGTATGTTTTGAAATAATCGTGTTGGGCAAAGACAATTGTTTTGCAGGCGGAAAAGGATTTGGAATAAATGCCTTAAAACCAGCAGATTGCTTAACAAAATTACCTATTTTTATATTACTCATGGCTTCACCTTTGGTAAACACTGTAACATAAAAACTTTACTTTGTAAATCAAAAAGTAAACTTTTTTATACAAAACCTTTACTTTTACAAAAAGGAAGTAAACTTTTTTGAAAGTGTGTTTTTACACAAAAAAAGGACGACTGAAAATTTACACATCGTCCCATTATATATACTATTATAATACCAAAATACCACGGTGTAAACGGGTATTTTATAATTATTATTAAGTTTTTTAGTGATATTGTATTGTAAAATCAAAATAACATGCATGTGCAAATAATAATAAGCACTGGAAATAACCAGTGCTTATTATTTACATTGTTTTACACACGACCCTATTGTTAATTAAATCAACAATCATATTTGCATGTTTTTGTTTGTTGGCTAACACTTCATGATTTGTTGTTATTTCATATGCAACAGGAACTTCAACTTCTTGTTGAAATATGTTTTTGATTATACGTGCACCCAATTCCGGACGATAACCCTTTTCAATTACGAAATCTTGAACAGCCGGATTAACGGATACACTTATATTGTAATCTTGTTCCATTAAAGCATTTAATTCATAGCACAGTGTATCCATAATTTGGTGTAATGCTGATTGACTTAATTGGTCAAATGTTACTATTTGATTTACACGTCCCAAAAATTCCGGTAAAAATGCTTTCGATAAAACATCACGCGATACTGCCAATTTTGCTTTTGGTCCATTAAAACCTATCTGTGTATCATATTGAACACCGGCATTCGTTGCCATAATAATGATAGTATTATTAAAGTTCAATGTCATCCCTTGGTTATCTGTAAAAGTTCCTTTGTCCAGAATTTGCAATAATAATCTTTGAACATTTTTGTGTGCTTTTTCAAATTCATCGAACAACAATACAGAATATGGATTTTGAGCAATAATGTTAGTTAACTGCCCCCCAGATTCATAACCTGTATATCCAGGTGCAGCTCCTGTTAATTTTTGAACATCCATATCATTTTGATATTCATTCATATTTATAACTGAAAAACCACGTCCAAGTAATGTGGCAATTTCTTCTGCAGTTTTGGTTTTCCCAACACCACTAGGACCACAAAATAGAAAACTTGCTTGTGGTGCAGGTGTTCTGTTTGTGTGCATAATATAAGAATGTGTCAAAGTTGCAGAAATTGTTGCTATTGCTGGTTGCTGACCAAAAATTTTATCATTCAATTTAGTTTGCAACGTTTGTATTTGTGTTGATTCAGATGTATTTAATAATTCCAATGGAATATGAAAAATATCAACCAGTGCTTTGTTTACTAAATCTATTGTGCATGGAACAGATTTTTCATTATCACTGGCCAAAACACAAACATAATTTAACAAATCAATGGCTTTATCTGGGAAATTTCTGTTATGAATATACAAGTTGGCTTTTTGAACAATATCTGCCAATACTTGATCTGGAATAGAGATTGAATACGTGTTTTCGTATCCTGATTTCAATTTTTTTAATATATCCAAAGTCGTCTCAGGACTTGGTTCAGAAAGTGTTATCTGATTGAATCTGCGTAAAAAAGCACCGTCACGGATAGATAAAAATTCTTTGTCTGTGGTTGCACCAATCACACGGACTTTACCATTGGTTAAATATGGTTTCATTATATCTGCAATGTTATCATCTGAGCCACGACGTGAAAACAATGTATGTATTTCGTCCAAAAACAATATGCAATTATTGTCTGTTATATTTTCCATTAACTTGGTTAATTTGGTTTCCAATTCACCACGATACTGTGTATTTGACATTAAATTGCCAAAATTTATAGATATAATTTTTGTCCCACGTAATAATGGATGACATAAACCATTGACAATATTATATGCTAAACCTTCAACCAATACAGATTTTCCGGTTCCATTTTTTCCAACCAACATAACATTACTACGATTTTGTTTTAAAAGCAGGTTTTCAAGCAATTTTATTTCGTTATCACGATTGAAAACAGGTGGTTCTGTTAAATCCTTGACTTTTTCAGTTAAATTAATTCCAAAACCAATTGGGTTCTTTTTTTGTTTTTTATCAACCCCAGGAACATCCCAAGCAAATTCTTTTTTGCTTTTTTCAAATTCTTTTGGAAACAATTTTTCAAAGGTTAAGTGATATCTGTCTAAGATAGGGTTGCAATATTTTAAAATTTTATCCGCGAAACCGTCTGAGTCGCGATTGCGGTTTTGAAAACATCCAAGCAAACGTTCGACATCACTTTTGGGGTTTAATATTGCGGCATAATCAACATGATCAAGATAACCTGCACAGTGATAAGTGTTTGGTGAATAGTTTTTCTTTAAAAATTCGTCCAAAGCATTTTTCATTTCTTGTTGAATTTCTTCGGCATTTTGCCCCCCTATTGTGTTTTGAATATGTGCTGCAACAGCTGGACTAAATGCAATTAGCAAGCATTCAATACCAACCGGTGTAAGAAAACATACACACGGGTCATAATATTTACTTATTAACTCTTTCAAATCAAAATCTGTCAGATTCTCAGGTCGATTATCATTTTTGTTGAACATTTTCTGCTCCTTATTCATATTGATTACTGCTAATATAATACAAAAATATAAGTTTGTCAACATATTATATAAAAATGTTATAAATATATTTTTGTCAAAATCTTGCTGTTTTATAAAAGTGCTATATATTCGTTAGAATTTCGTTAGTTTTTTATAATCAAATTGTCAATTTAATGGTTTGTTTGAAGAATTGTTAGACTCTTTCGTTTCGGACTTTTACTAAAACCATCAACAAACCATTAAAAATTGACACTGGATACCCAAAACAATATTAAATAAAAAAATACCGCATTTATGTGGTATTTTTTCATTTAATCTGGTCGGGGCGATTGTCCTCCTTGATAAACAATAACAAAACATA
>DFKH01000132.1 GCA_002373815.1 Alphaproteobacteria bacterium UBA3650 | reverse complement strand
TTTTGGCGTTCCCAGGGGGATTCGAACCCCCGTTACCGCCGTGAAAGGGCGATGTCCTAGGCCTCTAGACGATGGGGTCAATTTAGCAAAGAACAAAACCTATTATACACTAAAAAAACTTTTTTGCAAGTATTTTTTATATTTTTTTATCTTTTTTGTGAAAAACACTTGACGTAAAGCTATTTATCAGAGTAGAATATTTCAAAAGGAGCAGGGGGAATGGTAGGCCAAAAAGTCGTTTCTGTCACAAAATTAATGAGTGCATTGCGTGATGTTATGGCAAAGGAAATGTCAGCCAATCGTCGTTTAAATGCGGTATTGACTTTATTGTGTGAACAATTGCATATGCCAACCGCTGTTCTGTACATATTGCGTCCGGGGGATGTTTTAGAAAGGCATACCCTTGTCGGCCGTCCATATAATCTTGCGACTTTTGTGCGTTTAGGAGAAGATATTATCGGGCAGTCTGCACTTAGCAGAAAAGCGTCGCTAAGCGCATCCTCGACACATAAAACAGTTCTTACCGTTCCGTTGATTAGAGGAAATGAATTAGTGGGGGTCTTGGCTTTATTTTCAAAGAAAAAAGAGATTCTTGAAAATGAAATTGTTGAGGCTGTTCAAAATGTTGCTATGGTCTTGGCTGAGTTTTTGACGGATTTGACAACCAATAAGGCAACAAATAACCTTGGATCGGTTTCCACATCTAAAACATTAGAAGGGACATCTATGGTTCGTGGCTTTGCTCTTGGAGAAGTATTGTTGCATCGTCGCGTAGAAATCAGTGGTGCTATCTTAGCTACCAACCCCGAGCGAGAAATAAAAAAATTGAATACAGGCTGTTTGCGGATTGAAAAGACAATTCAAAAGCGTTTGGCGCGTGTCTCAATTCCCCCAGAGGAAAAAGAATTATTTGAAACATATTTGATGTTTTTAAATGATGTGGCATGGAAAGAAAAAATTGAATCTGCAATCAAGACAGGTTTAAGCGCGCAAGCTGCCGTACAAAAAATTGGAGAAGATGTTTTGCAAAAAATGCGCTCTATATCTGATCCCTATCTGCGAGAACGAGCCCGTGATTTTCAAGATTTGACATCTAAGTTGATACAAGCCTTGATGGGTAAGCGAGTTAAAAAGAAACTTATTGGTCATAAGATTTTAGTCGCAGATACATTAGGGGCGGCTGAGTTGTTAGACTATGATTTAAAGCATATTAAAGGTATCATATTAGAAGATGGATCCAAAACAACACATGTGGTGATTGTTGCAAGAGCTTATCGTATCCCATTAATTGGAGCCATTAAAGGGGCAACACGTCAATTGGAAGACGCTGCGCCAGTTGCAATGGATGGTGTAAAAGGAAAAGTGTATTTACGTCCATCAGATGAAATCCTGGATATGCTCAAGTCTCGTCAAAAGATTCTACGCCAAATCGAACTCTTGCAAGCAAAAAATCGTGATAAGCTGCCTCAAACAAAAGATGGGGTTCAAGCATCTTTAATGTTGAATATGGGCTTGACAATTGGAACCGATAAATTGCCAGTATGTGATGGAATTGGATTGTATCGAACAGAGTTACTGTTTATGATGGCAAAGTCTTTGCCTGATGTACATTCCCAGACAGAAGCATATCGTCGTGTTATCGTACAAGCCAAAAATAAGCCCGTCGTATTTCGAACGCTGGATATTGGATCAGACAAGGTATTACCATATTTTGAAAAACAAGGAGAAGAAAATCCTGCCATGGGATGGCGTTCTATTCGCATGACATTGGATCGTCGTGCCTTACTTCGAATGCAAATTCGGGCTTTGTTACGTGCAACTGCGGGTCATACATTACGGATTATGTTCCCAATGATTACAACAATAGCAGAATATTTGGAAGCACGTCACACTTTAAATTTAGAGTTAAAAGATGCAATTTCACACCATGAAAAGACACCGAAAGAAATTATTGTTGGAACGATGCTAGAAGTTCCTGCTTTGATTTTTCAGTTGGACAATTTATTGCCTCTGGTTGATTTTGTATCAATTGGGACAAACGATTTAGCCCAATTTATGTTTGCTGCTGATAGATCTAATACCCAAATAACGAATCGCTATGATGTGTTGTGCCCAGCCTTTTTAAAGACAATAAAATACATTGTAGAACAATGTGACAAATACAAAGTTCATTGTTCTGTATGTGGAGAAATGGCCTCTCGACCAATCGAAGCAATTACATTGATGGCGCTTGGCGTCAAGACTTTATCTATGAGCCCTGAGGCTGTGGAAGCTGTGAAAACCACAATTCGTAGCATCCATTTAGACCAATACAGGGCGTATTTATTATCTCAACTAAATAGCCGACAACCCTCTTTGCGAGAGGCATTGTCTTCATATTTGCGCGATCATCACGTTCAACTTGGAGAAATAAGATGAAAAAATGGATAGTGCCTTTGTGTGTTATTGCGCTGTTTGTATTTTTAACAGCACTTTTTTTAACGCCAGATTTTACTTATCATTGCACTGAAGAATTGCTTGCTTGTGTTGAAAATGCAACAAAATTTGGATTTTGGGGTAAATTATGGGCGCATTTAAAATGCGTATATTATAATGTAATCTGTGTGTTGGGAGGCTTGTTCATATGACAATTGTCGTGGCAGATTTAGGAGCAACAAATGCCAGATTTGCCGTCCTCAAAAAAGGAAGATTATCAGATATATATCAATATGCTTGTGATGATTTTAATAATCCAAAGCACATGATTCAATCGTTTATCCATCTATATGCGCCAGAAGCAAAGTATTTTTTGGCAGGCGTCCCAGGACCTGTACTTGATGGCAAAGTCAAATGGACAAACCGTTCGTGGAAATTGGAAGCCAAGAAATTAAAATCAGACTTGAAATTAAAAGAAGTCGTTTTAATGAATGATTTACAAGTACAAGGAGTAGCTCTTGCGTATCTGAAAAAAACAGATTTAGTCTATTTACGACATCCTAAATCAACAAAAGGGCCGAAAGTATTGGTCAATGTAGGAACTGGTCTGGGAAGCTGTTATATCATTGATAATAATGTATTTTCTTCTGAATACGGACAGACATTGTCAAAAGAAGGTTGCACATTAGAAACAGATATTTCAGGAACTGGATTTAAGCGCTTGTATCAAAAATTAGCAAAGAACAAGGCCCCAATCTCTGCTGTTAAAATAGCTGAGCAATATTTGAAAAAAGATGCGTTATCAAAAAAAACATATACTATTTTTTATAATGACTTAGCACAGGTTTTGATAAATATGGCTCTGACCATAAAGGCAACAGGAGGCGTCTATTTTTGCGGCGGTGTTTTGGATGAAAAAACACTAAAACAAATGAAATTTGCAGACAGCTTTATTGTTCATCCTAAAATGAACTCATTACTAAAAAAGATACCCCTTATCTTCATTCGAAGAAAAGACTTCGCATTTCTAGGGCTTAAAAAGTTAGCGAAAAAATACGATTGGTCATAGCCAAGAAACCATTGCGACGGGAAGGGGACAAATGTTCTTCTAAACCCATGCGCTTAAAAATGGCCAGCATATCCATTTTTTGAATTTCTTCTGATGTCAACCCGTTGACAAAAGTCAATAACACCGCTTGCAATCCACGAACAATGTGAGAATCACTGGTCGCATTAAAGTAATGTTTACCCGCCTCCATA
>DFKH01000127.1 GCA_002373815.1 Alphaproteobacteria bacterium UBA3650 | reverse complement strand
GCAAAGGACATATTCCGTCCGCCTTTCACTGTTTTGGAAACACGATTGATGTGCACCACGCGATCGACAAATTCATCCATTGTCTTATCTTCGCGGGGAGCCCGATCCTTTTTAGGAGCGCGTTTCTTTGTTTGTTTTTCTTCTTTTTCAATGATTTCTTCTGTCATCTTACACTCCTACTTAAAAGACCAAACCAGCTTCACGAGCGCCATCAGCCAAGGCTTTAATACGGCCATGGAATTGATAGCCACCACGATCAAAAGCGACTTCCTTGATACCAGCTTTCAAAGCTTTTTCAGCAACAGCAGCACCGACGGCTTTTGCGCCAGCCAATGTTGAGCCTTTTTCTTTGAAACCTTTTTCTTTGGAAGAAGCACTGACCAAAGTTTTTTGGTTATTATCATCAATGATTTGCGCGTAAATGTTCTTTTCCGAACGATAGACGGACAACCGTACGCGGCCGTCAGCCTTTTTCTTCAAATCAAAACGCACACGCGCTTTTCTTCTATCAAATGTTGTTTGTTTTTTCATTTTCGATTCCCCTTATTTCTTCTTACCGTCTTTACGTAAAATCGTTTCGTCGGCATATTTGACACCTTTCCCCTTGTAAGGTTCTGGTTCACGATAGGAACGAATTTCAGCAGCCACTTGACCGACCAATTGTTTATCCATACCAGATAATGTCAATTTTGTTTGATCTGTTACAGTTGCTGTCACACCTTGTGGCAAGTCATAGTCGATATCATGACTGAAGCCCAAGACCAATTTTAACTTTTGGCCTGACACCTGCGCACGATAACCGACACCGATCAATTCCAAATCTTTTTTGAAACCTTCGGTCACACCTTTCATGAGGTTTTCAATGTTTTGACGCACTGTTCCCCACAAAGCTTTGGCTTCCTTGCTATTGTGTAATGGTTTCACAACAATTTCCCCGTTTTCCATTGTGACGGAAACACCGGCAGGAATGTGTGTTTTTAATTCGCCCAATTTACCTTTGACGACAATTTCATTGTCTGTAATGTTGGCGCTCACGCCGTCAACCAATTTTACAGGATGTTTTCCGATTCTTGACATTTGTCTTTCCTCCTTAGAACACCTTACATAAAACTTCGCCACCCAAATTGGCTTGACGAGCTTCATGGTCAGACATCACGCCTGACGGGGTTGACAACACATAGATGCCCAAACCATTATAGAACTTGGGTAAATCTTTTACTTTGGAATACACGCGACGACCTGGTGTAGAAACACGTTCGATTTCTTTAATCACCGGAGCGCCTTCATGGTATTTCAATTCCACTTTGAATTCATCAATGCCCGCACGGACATTCACTTTTTCAAAGCCACGAATGTAACCTTCCCGTTTTAACACTTCCAACACGTTTGCACGCAGGTTAGAAGCAGGAACTGTTACGCTTTCTTTTTTGGCCATGCCACCGTTACGTAAACGGGTCAGCATATCGCCCAAAGGATCTGTCATAGACATGTTTTCTTCTCCTTACCAGCTCGACTTTGTCATACCGGGTACTTGTCCTTCGCTGGACAATTTACGCAGTTGAATACGGCTGAGTTTTAATTTTCTGTAATAACCTTTTGAACGCCCTGTTAATTCGCAGCGGTTATGCAAACGAACTTTGGACGAATTGCGTGGCAATCTTGCCAGTTTGATTGAGGCTTCAAAGACTTCTTCTGGAGAAGATTCTTTGGATTTAATCACCTTTTTCAAAGCTTCACGTTTACCGGCATATTTTTTGACGGTCTTTTCACGCTTTTTATTACGATTAATTTGACTTAATTTTGCCATGCTTATTTTCCTTCCTTCTTAAAGGGCATTCCAAAACCAGCTAACAAAGCTTTTGCTTCTTTATCTGATTTGGCGCTTGTGCAAATAATAATGTCCATACCACGAATGGCATCTACTGCATCATAGTTGATTTCCAAGAAGATGATTTGTTCTTTAATACCCATGGCATAATTTCCATGACCATCAAAGCTCTTACCAGAAATTCCGCGGAAGTCGCGGATACGAGGCATAGCCATTGTGATAAAGCGATCCAAGAATTCATACATTTTCTCTTTACGCAGTGTGACTTTGCAACCAATTGGCATGCCATCACGCAACTTAAAGGTAGAAATGGATTTGCGGGCATGGGTCACAATTGGCTTTTGGCCAGAAATGGCTTCCATATCTTTCACCGCGAATTCAATCGCCTTTTTGTCCTCAGCAGCTTCACCGACGCCCATATTTAAGACAATCTTTGTGAGCTTTGGAACTTCCATCTTGTTCTTGTAGCCGAATTCTTTGACTAAATTCGGAGCAATCACTTCATCATATAATTTTTTCAATCTTGTTTCCATGAGTCACTCCTTATTTATCAACGACTTCACCGGACTTTTTGGCAACACGTACCTTATGTCCGTCTTTTTCGACTTTATAACCAACACGTGTGGCTTTTCCTGTCTTTGGATCAACCAAAGCCACGTTGGACACATGAATTGGCATTTCTTTGGAAATGATACCACCAGCGGATTCTTGGGATGGTTTTGTATGACGTTTCACCATATTCACTCCCCCAACGATCACTTTGTTTTCTTTTGGGAAAACGGTTGTGATTTCACCGGTCTTGCCTTTATCTTTTCCTGTTGTGACGATAACTTTATCGCCTTTTTTCAGTTTCAGTTTCATATTACAAAACCTCCGGAGCCAAGGACATCACTTTGATAAAGCCACCAGCACGCAATTCACGTGTCACTGGCCCAAAGATACGAGTTCCAATCGGCTCACCTTGTTTATCAACAAGCACAACAGCGTTGTTATCGAAACGAATAGCAGATCCGTCTTCACGACGAATTTCCTTTTTCGTACGAACGATCAAAGCGCGTTGCACTTCACCTTCTTTGACTTTGCCATGCGGCACAGCTTCCTTGACGGAAACGATAATCACATCTCCGACGGTAGCGTAGCGACGTTTGGCACCGCCAATGACCTTAATGCACTGAACTTTCCGGGCACCGGAGTTATCAGCTACTTCAAGGTTTGTTTCTACTTGAATCATGTTGTTTTCCTTTCTTGATTCAGTTATTTTTCCGTCACAACTTCCCAAGTTTTAGTCTTGGAAATTGGGCGGCATTCAATAATCTGCACCACATCACCGACATTGCACAGATTTTTTTCATCATGCGCAGTATATTTTTTACTGCGTTTGACGTATTTCTTATACACAGGATCCATCACACGACGTTCCACACGAACGACAACGGATTTATCCATTTTTGTGCTGACCACAACACCTTGTAAAACACGTTTTGGCATGGTTTATTTTCCTTTCTTTGCAGCGGTTTGAGAGGCCGCAGTTTTGATTTGCGCAATCTCACGGCGCACTTGGCGACAGCGAGCTGTGTTTTTCAAAGCACCTTGAGCTTTTTGGAAACGCAAATTCATGGCTTCTTTTTTGAGCTCAATTTCCTTTGCCTTTAAATCGGCAGCGGATTTCCCTTTGATATCTTTAAACTTTGTCATTGTCATAATTACACCTCTTCATCTGCTGTTCTGGCCAAAAATCTTGTTTTGATTGGCAGTTTGACCGAGGCCAAGCGCATAGCTTCACGCGCGGTTTCCTCGCTTACACCGTCACATTCAAACAAAACACGACCTGGTTTCACACGGACGACCCAAAATTCAACGGATCCCTTACCTTTACCTTGACGCACTTCAGGTGGTTTTTTGGAAACAGGTACATCTGGGAACACGCGAATCCACATACGTCCTTGACGCTTCATGGCGTGCGAAATAGCACGACGAGCGGCTTCAATTTGACGAGCGGTCATACGGCAAGGTTCCAATGCCTTCAAACCGAATGTTCCATAATCCAGCGTTGTAGCGGATTTAGCTTCACCGTGAATACGGCCTTTAAATCCTTTGCGGAATTTTGTTCTTTTTGGTTGTAACATAGTTCCTCTCCTTAATGTTGATCATTTAAGCGTTTATCTTGAGCCATAGCATCATGGGCCAAAATTTCGCCTTTGTAAATCCATACCTTAACACCGCAAGTCCCATATGCTGTATGAGCTGTTGCATAGCCATAGTCAATATCGGCACGAAGAGTATGCAAAGGAACGCGTCCTTCCAAATACCATTCTGTACGGGCAATTTCAGCACCGCCCAAACGACCGCCACAGCTGACTTTAATGCCTTCAGCACCTTGACGCAATGCAGATTGCACAGCACGTTTCATCGCACGACGGAAGGAAATACGTTTTTCCAACTGCTGAGCAATGTTTTCAGCAACCAATTTTGCGTCTGTTTCGGGTTTGCGAACTTCAACGATATTCACGCTGACATCAGCCCCATCAGCCAATTTCACCAAATCCTTTTTCAAGGTTTCGATATCTTGACCTTTTTTACCAATGACCACACCTGGACGAGCGCAGTAAATGGTGACGCTTGCTTTCTTGGCAGGGCGTTCAATCACGATACGGCTGATACCAGCACCGGCCAATTTTTTGTTTAAGAACTTACGAATTTCAATGTCAGCCAACAACTTGTCACCGTAATCCGCATCAGCGAACCAACGAGAATCCCAAGTGCGGTTGATGCCTAAACGCAGTCCATTTGGATTAACTTTCTGTCCCATTAGACACTCTCCTTCTTTTCATCTTTCTTTTCACTTTTAACAGTTTTTTTTGCTGGCTTTTTAGCGGCTTTTGGAGCTGCTTCTTTTTCAGCCACAACAACTGTCAAGTTTGAAAAAGGTTTCAAAACTTTATGACCTGCGCCTTTTGCAGCGGCATGCCACCGTTTCATCACCATTGCTTTTCCTACATAGGCTTCTGCAACCACCAATTTGTCAATATCCAAACCAAAATTATGTTCGGCATTGGCGATAGCGGCTTGCAAGACTTTTTTCACATCTTTTGCCACCCGACGTTTGGAGAATGTGAGTTCGGCCAAAGCCTTCTCAGCCTTCAAACCACGGATTGTTTCTGCAACAAGATTTAATTTTTGTGGAGATACACGAATTGTACGTGCTTTAGCGTAAGCTGTTTTTACTTGTTCTTTTGTCATCTTACTTCTCCTGTGTTGCCTTGGCATCAGCAGCCGTATGTTTCGTAAAGGTACGAGTTGGTGCAAATTCACCAAACTTGTGACCCACCATATTTTCATTTACTGACACGGGGATGAATTTGTGTCCATTATAAACACCAAAGGTCAATCCCACGAAATCAGGAAGGATTGTGGACCGACGGGACCACGTTTTAATCACTTCATGACGACCATTTTTCTTGGCTTCTTCAGCTTTCTTTAACAGATAGCCATCAACAAACGGTCCTTTTCTGACAGATCTTGTCATTTATGCCTCCTTATGCTTTCTTCACCGCGTGACGAGAACGCACAATCATGCTATTCGTCCGCTTGTTGTTTCTTGTCTTCTTACCTTTGGTCTTCCATCCCCATGGTGACACAGGGTTACGACCACCGTTTGTACGACCACCATGTGGGTGATCCACTGGGTTCATCGCAATACCGCGGACGGATGGACGACGACCCAACCAACGGGCACGACCAGCCTTTGCTAGCACTGTGTTCTGATTATCTGGGTTAGAAACCGCACCGATAGAAGCCATACAATCCGCGAGCACTAAGCGTAATTCGCCAGAACTTAAACGGATTTGAGCATAACCGGCATCTTTACCAATTAATTGCGCATAACATCCGGCGGAACGGGCCAATTGACCACCTTTTCCTGGTTGTAACTCAATGTTGTGCACAATAGTACCGACTGGCATATTCTTTAAAGGCATCGCGTTACCTGGTTTGATATCAGCGTTTTGAGAAGCAACGACTGTATCCCCTTTGGCTAAACGTTGTGGTGCCAAAATGTAAGACAATTCACCATCTTCATATTTAATCAAAGCGATGAAAGCTGTACGGTTTGGATCGTATTCCAAACGTTCTACAACGGCCGGAACATCCAACTTTCTACGTTTGAAATCCACCAAACGATAGGCTTTTTTCACACCACCGCCCATACGACGAGATGTCATATGTCCGTGATTGTTACGACCACCTGTGGACTTTTTGCCTTCAACCAATGTCTTAACTGGAGCGCCTTTGTGCAACTCGCTGCGATCAATACCGATCAAAGCTCTATTTGCATTTCCAATAGCTTTAGTTTTCTTTAATGCCATCTTACACCCCCGCCGTTACATCAATCGTTTGGCCTTTTGCCAACGTAACGATCGCTTTTTTCACATCGGAGCGAACACCTTTTTGACCACGGAAGAATTTAATCTTACCTTTTTGTGTCAATGTATTCACTGCTACTACTTCCACACCAAAAACACCTTCCACAGCAGCCTTAATTTCTGGCTTTGTGGCAGATTTCAACACTTCAAAGACCGCTTGGCTGTTTTCACCAACTTTCATGGCCTTTTCCGTAATGACAGGACGCACTAAAACATCTGTCATTTTTGGCGTCAATGTTTTCTTTTCGGACTTCTTAATCATTAGGCTAACCGTCCTTCCAATTTTTCAACCGCATCCTTGGACAACACCAAGACATCGCGGCGCATCATATCATAAACGTTTGCACCTTGCACTGGCAACACGTCAACATTTTTGATGTTACGGGCAGACAAAGCAAACTTTTCGTCCAATGTTTCACCACCAACGAACAAAATGGAATTCCACTTATTCGCTTTGAAGGTCTTTTCAAAGGCCTTTGTGCTGATTTTTTTGGCTGTCATGTCATCCAAGACAAACAATTTCTTTTCAGCAACTTTGGTGGATAAAGCTACTTTCATAGCTTTTGCACGCAATTTTTTGGTCAAGCCATATTCGTGAGAACGAACAACTGGTCCAAAAACAACACCACCGTGATACATTTGTGGAGCGCGTTTTTCACCTTGACGAGCACGACCTGTTCCTTTTTGACGGAATGGTTTAATGCTAGAACCACTGACTTCACCTTTATCTTTTGTCTTATGCGTGCCAGCACGACGTTTGTCTAATTGCCATTGAATCACGCGAGCGAGAATGTCTTTGCGTACTTCGGCGCCGAACACAGTATCGTTCAGGTCGATGCTTCCGACTTTCTTCGCAGATAAATCTACTACATCATACTTCATGGTTTATTCCTTTACTTCTGTTTCGGCAGGAGCAGCAGCTTCAGCCACTGGTTCAGCCTTCACTTCTTCTTTTACTTCGGAAGCTTTCAATCCAGCAGGAACGGGACCAACAGCTTGTTTAGCGCGTTTTTTGGCATCATTGACCAAAACTGTGGCGCCATCATAGCCGGGAACACCCCCGCGGACCATAATTAAATTACGGGCTTCGTCAACTGCGACAACTTCCAAATTTTGGACAGTCACTTGTTCATTGCCTAATTGACCAGGCATCGGGCGGTTTTTCACCACACGACCAGGCCATTCACGGTTACCGGTAGACCCCCCAGCGCGATGTGTTCTGGACACACCGTGAGAAGCGCAGTCTCCATGGAAGTTATGGCGTTTCATCACACCAGCATAACCTTTACCCAGAGAAACTCCAACAACGTCAACCAATTGGCCTACTACAAAGTGATTGGCCCCGATAACGGAACCAGCTGGTACAATGCAGTCCTCCGACACGCGGAATTCAACCAAAGTCTTTTTCGGTTCTTGTTTTAATTTTGCGAAATGCCCTTTTTGAGGTTTGGCAACATTCTTTTCTTTAATCTTGCCAGATCCCAATTGGACAGCGGTATAGCCGTCTTTTTCCTTTGTACGGGTATCAATGACTGTGCTGTCAATTTCCAAAACAGTCACAGGAATACGATCACCGTTCTCTTGGAACAGACCCATCATACCGACTTTTTTTGCGATTACACCTGTACGCATAGTCTTTTTCCTTTACACTTTAATCTCAACATCTACACCGGCGGCGAGGTCTAATTTCATTAAGGCATCAACCGTTTGTGGTGTCGGATCAATAATGTCGAGCACCCGCTTGTGGGTTCTGATTTCAAATTGCTCACGTGACTTCTTGTCGATATGGACAGAACGGTTCACTGTGAATTTTTCAATACGAGTCGGCAACGGGATTGGGCCAACCACTTGGGCGCCCGTCCGTTTTGCTGTATTGAGAATCTCACGGGTAGATTGATCCAACACCCCGTGATCAAAAGCTTCTAAACGAATTCTAATTTTATCCATTTTTCCTTCTCCTTAACCAGCCATTTTGGCTTTGATTTCGTCAGCAATCGCTTGCGGCACATCCGCATAGTGCGAGAATTGCATTGTATATTGGGCACGACCTTGGCTCATACCACGGAGGTTCCCCACATAACCGAACATCTGAGCCAAAGGCACTGTTGCATCAATCACACGAGCGTTCCCACGGGAATCCATGTTATTGACCTGGCCACGGCGAGAGTTCAAATCACCGATAATGTCTCCCATATATTCTTCTGGTGTCACAATTTCGACCTTCATGATTGGCTCTAACAATTTCGGACCTGCTTTGGCCATACCTTCACGGAAGGCCGCACGAGCCGCAATTTCAAAGCACATCACGTTCGAGTCAACATCGTGATAAGCACCATCATACAGGTTGGCCTTGAAGTCTGTGCAAGGGAAGCCAGCCAAAACGCCAGTTTCCAAAGCTTGACGTAACCCCTTTTCCACACCTGGAATATATTCTTTTGGAACGTTACCGCCAACAACTGTATTCTCAAATTGGAATCCAGAGCCAGGAGGCAACGGTTCAAATTTAATTTTCACACGAGCAAACTGACCAGCACCACCGGATTGTTTCTTGTGTGTATAATCTTCATCATAGGATTTGCTGATTGTTTCACGATAAGCCACCTGAGGCGCGCCCACGTTGGCTTCAACTTTGAATTCACGTTTCAAACGATCCACAATAATGTCCAAGTGCAATTCACCCATCCCTTTAATGATGGTTTGCCCTGTTTCAGTATTGGAAGAAACGCGGAAAGATGGGTCTTCAACCGCCAAACGATTCAAAGCCATACCCATTTTTTCAACATCAGCTTTTGTTTTCGGTTCCACAGCAATCTCGATAACGGGATCTGGGAATTCCATTTTTTCCAAAACGACATCCATATTTTCAGCGCACAATGTATCACCTGTTGTGGTTTCTTTCAATCCCACCAAGGCCACGATATCACCAGCATGAGCTTCTTTAATATCTTCACGGTGGTTAGCGTGCATCAACAACATACGACCGATACGTTCTTTTTCGTCTTTCACACTGTTACGCACATATGTACCAGTTGTCAATGTGCCTTGATAAATACGGGTAAATGTTAAAGAACCCACATATGGGTCGTTCATAATCTTAAATGCCAAAGCAGCTAATGGTTTATTATCATCAGAGGCGCAAACATATTCAGCACCTGTCTTTTCATCCACACCTTTAGATTGAGGAATATCAATTGGAGATGGTAAATAATCAACAACGGCGTCCAACAATAATTGAACACCCTTGTTTTTAAATGCAGAACCACACAACACAGGAACGAATTTTTGTTCAATTGTTCCTTTGCGGATACATTTGATCAATGTTTCCAAATCTGGTTCTTTACCTTCCAAATAGGCTTCCATAGCCGCATCATCCATTTCAACGGCCATTTCAATCATTTCTTGGCGATATTTGTCGCAAATCTCTTTTAAATCGGCTGGAACATCTTGATATTCAAATGTTGCACCCAAGTCTTCGGAATGCCACACAACCGCACGGTTGTTCAAAATATCCACCACACCAACGAAATTGGCTTCTGCGCCGATTGGATATGTCATCACCATTGGACGTGCACCCAAACGGTCGTGAATCATCTTCACACAACGTGGGAAATCAGCCCCGATACGATCCATTTTGTTCACAAAACAAATGCGCGGCACGCCATATTTATCTGCCTGCCGCCACACTGTTTCAGATTGAGGTTCAACGCCTTCCACGCCACCAAATACGGCGACGGCGCCATCCAAGACGCGCAAGCAACGTTCAACTTCAATCGTAAAGTCCACGTGCCCTGGTGTGTCAATAACGTTCACACGGTGACCACGCCAAAAGGCTGTTGTCGCCGCAGATGTAATTGTAATACCACGTT
>DFKH01000006.1 GCA_002373815.1 Alphaproteobacteria bacterium UBA3650 | reverse complement strand
ATAATTAAAACGGCCTGTGACAAATTCAACGAGCTATGAATGGGATTTAAGGGAATCTGAACTAAGGCATCCGATAAGGCTAAATCTGAATTTTCTAATCCTGTTCTTTCTGGGCCAAAAATCCACGCAACTTTTTCTTTATGAGATAAAGCAGCTTTTGTTTTTTGCGTGGCAACGACGGGACCCATAAATGGTTTTGTCATATCTCGTTCACGCGCTGTGGTCGCAAATACCATATGAACATCAGCAACTGCCTCTTCCAGCGAACAAAACACTTTGGCTTTTTCCAAAACAACGGCCGCACCCGATGAAGCAGCAACAGCCTTTTTCCCTAGCCAATTTTCCCGTGGATTCACAAGGCGCAATTCAGACAAGCCACAATTCATCATGGCTCTTGCCACCATACCAACATTCTCCGCTAATTGCGGACGAACCAATATGATAACAGGTCCCCCTTGATTTTTCAAAGGAACTTTTTTCATTTTCTACGTTGTAAAGTTTTTGTAGACGACCGAGGATTTGCAACATTAGTGGCTTTCTTTTTCGCATCAGTCATTGTTTGATTGGCAACACCTTGCTTTCCTTGATCCGTCTTATTGCGAGCTGCTTCTTTTTGTTTATGCGCTTCTTGCTGTTGATACAACTTACGATTCTCTTCAGCTTTCTTCAATGTCTCTTCCCAACCTCTCGGCAAACGACGCGTATCAATGCCCATCTCTTTAATTTCCTCAACGGTCATTGGCATACGAATAGGAACCGATTTTTGCCCAAGATTTTCATGTCCGATAGATTCAATCTGTCTCAAGGCAGCTTGATGCATCTCTTTCAACTTTTCCTCTGAGTGACGGGCAGAAGCAAACGACCCCAACAATTCCGGAGTATTCAACCCACCTAATTTTTCCGCTGGATCATCTGTTTCTGGCGAAGCAACATAATCTTCCACAATGTCATCCGTTCCCATTTTCCGCTGATCCACTTCAAAATTCACTTCACTACCTGGTCCCGCGAGCTGTTGAATTAAACGATTCGGGTCATCTTGCATCAATCGACTCATATTTTCAATAGCTTTGACATTATCCATTGTAACTGCACCACGATACCTTTGTAAATCAGCAACTGGTTCTTTTCCTATACTATTGGGCAATTTCTTTGCCTTCACCATCATCTTCATTTTTGTCGCATTTGAACGAGTCACCTTTGAAAGTGGCATAGTATTTGAATCAACAGGTGCAACCGCCGCAAATGAAACAGTGGAAACCCCTAACAATAATAATAAAACAAATCTTTTCATATTCTCCCCCTTAAAAAATTATGCTACTTTCTTTTTCAACTTCAAAAACACACACACACCGACAGGAATGGAAACAAGATAAACAATACCTAACAAGCTCAAAGCCATCCATGGTGATGCAACCAACCCCGCTATAAATGCTAAAAAAACAAATCCCAAAACAGAGCGCATAGTCTTACTTGGATGCAAATGCTTTAAACAAACAGTAGGAACCCGACTAGCCATCATAACCCCCGCAAAAATAACAAAGAAACTCGCAAAAACAGGACAACGGAAAAATTCAACTTCCCCTCTAAACGCCTGCCACAAAATCAATGGATATAAGGCTAACCCTGCACCAGCCGGAGCTGGAACTCCCATAAAGAAATGCTCCCAATATTTAGGCTGCTTTTCATCAAGCATACTGTTAAAACGAGCCAATCTAGAGGCGCAACAAACAGCCAAGAATAAAACAACTGCCCAATAAACACCAACAGCATCGGGTCGATAAGCGATATCCTTTAATGCTTCGGCACGCATTGTCGTATCCATTGTCCAATTGTATATTAAAAAACCTGGCGCCACACCAAAACTAACAAAATCTGATAAAGAGTCTAATTCGGCCCCAAAGCGACTAGACACCCCCAAAGCACGAGCCACTTTACCGTCCATAAAATCAAAAAAGCCCGCGAAAAAGATAAAAGCAACGGCCATTTGCCAGTTGCCCCACAAGGCCATGTGCATAGAGGAGACGCCAAAAGCCAAGGCCATCATCGTTACTGCATTAGGGAATAAAGGTTTAATTACTTCAGTCATTTGTGTTTTTCCTTCATATCTGCTAAAATTGTTTCACCCGCGACCGCAACTTGTCCTAACAGGACTTTTGGGGCAACACCACTTGGCAAAAAAACGTCAAGGCGCGAACCAAAACGAATCATACCAAAAACTTCACCAGCATTTAATTTATCACCCACTCTCAAAGGGCAATAAATCCGACGTGCAACCAAACCGGCAATTTGAATAAAACCAATCTTTTCACCATTAGTTGCCGTCATACCAATCAATTGACGTTCATTGTCCTCACTATCCTTATCCGCAACGGAGACAAACTTACCTGGAATATACTCTAAATGAGTCACTTCACCCGTCACAGGAGCCCGATTTACATGAACGGAAAAAACGCTCATAAAAATACTGATACGAATCAATTTTTCATTACCAAGTCCTAACGCCTTTGGAGGCACCATTTCCTTGATATTACTAACAATACCATCTGCAGGGGCAATAATCAAATGTTCGCCTTGTGGCGTAAAACGATCTGGATTTCTGAAAAAATAATACGAAAAAACGAGCATAGGAAGGCCAATAAACCACACCCCATTCCATAAAAGGCCTAACACCCAAAAAAAGGCCAGCATCCAACATAAAATTTTAACACCCTCTTTGTGAATGCGAGGCAATAAATAACGCTGCCAAGACAAATCAACAGCTTTTACTTGTTCAGGCGTGGGCAATTTATAGGTCATTTGTTCTCCTTAAAACTAATCTTCAAAATCATACAATGTGTCGAAACGAGCCGCATATAACACATCTTTTACTTTGCCTTTTGCCCCCTTAATAGACAAAGCCACTTCTTTGGCCGCCGCTTCATCATGAGCAATGACCAACATGCCCAATGCAGCAGAATCCAAAAAATCACAGTCTTCAAAATTAAAGACCATCTTTTTATTATAGCCAGTTTTAATCATAGACACAACTTCAAAAAAGGTATCATGATCCCGAAAAGTGAACGAACCACTCAATTGAATCTCAACACCATCTTTCAAATTGACTGTTTTATAATTCATGTTTTTCTCCCATTTTTCTGAGTTTATCAAAACGCTATATTTTCAGCTTAGCCGCTTTTTTTCTTTCCGTCAAGCAATTTTTTTTAGAAAACACAAAATAAATTGGCTGCCGCCCTGCTAAAATCCCCTTTTGCTCATATCGTGTCGGAACCCAATCCTCCGGAGTCTTATGTAAGTCTTTATTGTTTAAAGAAAATTTTTTAAATATTTTCATTTGCTCTTGAACCCAATCGGCATATCCAATCACATCTGTCGCCACAAACAACCGTCCAGTTGGAGTCAACAAGCGATACAGTTCTGGCAGATTATTTTGATTGATAAAACGGCGTTCAGCATGGCGTGCTTTGGGCCAAGGATCTGGATAAAGAACAAAAATCCTCTCAAAAATACCATCTGGCAAATAAGGAAAAACCAATCGAATATCATCAGGCCAAATACGCACATTATCACAACGCCCCTCCTCCAAACCCGTATCTTCCTTCGGAAAACGATGAGAACCATTTAAGTGAGCCAACAAAGAGGAAACACCATTTAAAAAAGGCTCTGCGCCGATAATACCAATATCGGGGTACATTTTAGCCAATTCAGCTATATGCTCACCACCACCAAAGCCTATTTCAAGCCACAGCTCTTTTGCTTTAAAGGGAAATAATTTCGTTTTTGCAAGTTTGCCTTTTTGAGGAAGAACCAAGCGAATTTTGGGCAACAACTCCTGCATTAAACGCTCTCGAGAGGCCCCAATTGCTTTTCCTTTCCGACGTCCAAAAAAACGCAACATAGTATCCATTTTATGCCCCAATTGTTGTTGGTTTTACATGCCAAATATCTTCTGCATACTCTTTTACAGTGCGATCAATGGAAAAATATCCAGAACGAGCCGTATTCAATAAGGATTTCTTTGCCCATACTTTGCGATTTCTGAAATCTCGACCAATAGTATCTTGAATCGCAACATAAGAGGCAAAATCTGCCAACAACAAATAGTAATCCTTAAACATTGTATCTTGGAAAATTTCCATAAATAAATTCTTGTCCTCGCCTGGCGTCCATGTTCCATCAACCAAGCTATCCATCACACGTTTAATACGCGGATCATTATTATAAAAAGCCCATGGATCATGTGATTTATTTTGATGGCGTTCTTGAACCTCCTCAGCCGTTAAACCAAACAAATAAAAATTCTCTTTACCAACAGCATTTAATATTTCAACATTTGCCCCGTCCAACGTTCCAACGGTCAAAGCCCCATTCATTGTCAATTTCATATTGCCAGTTCCAGAAGCTTCAAACCCAGCGGTAGAAATTTGTTCACTAACATCGGCCGCCGGCATAACTAACTCAGCCACAGAAACCCTGTAATCTGGAATATATACAACTTTGATTTGATCCATAACTCGCTTATCATTATTGATTACTTTTGCCACATTATTGATAAGTTTAATAATCAACTTTGCAAATTTATATCCAGAAGCAGCTTTACCAGAAAACACATATACGCGAGGGCATGGCAACTCTTGTCCATCCTCAACAATAGAAAAATATTGATGCATAACATGCATAATATTCAACAATTGACGCTTATATTCATGAATCCTTTTGACTTGACAATCAAACAAAGCATTCGGATCAACTTTTAATCCAAGTGTATCTTCAATATATCTTGCCAAACGCTGCTTTTTCTTGAATTGAATACCATTGACCTCTTTCAAAGCGGCTTCATTATCCACCAATTTTTCTAATTGTTTAAGCTGCTTTAAATCGGTAATCCATTTATTTCCAATATGTCTCGTGATAAAAGAAGACAATTCTGGATCTGCTAACAACAACCAACGTCGAGGTGTCACACCATTTGTTTTATTATTGAATTTATCTGGCCACATTTCATAAAAATCTGGCATCAAGTTGTGTTTCAAAAGTTCGGTATGTATTTTGGCCACACCATTCACAGAGAAAGCCCCTACAACCGCCAAATTCGCCATGCGAACTTGTTTTTCATTTCCTTCTTCAATCAAACTCATACGCCATAGCTTACCATCATCACCAGGATAACGATTTCTAACTTCGCGCATCAACCATTCGTTGATCTCATAAATAATCAGCAAATGACGTGGTAAATATTTTTCAAATAAAGCGACAGGCCATTTTTCCAATGCTTCAGGCAACAAAGTATGATTAGTATAAGCCATACAACGACACGTGATATCAAAGGCCTTATCCCAATCCATTTGATACACATCCAACAAAATACGCATCAACTCGACAATAGCCAGCGTCGGATGGGTATCATTCAATTGTAAAACAACCCGATTAGGTAATTCTTCAAGAGGAACATTTTCTTCATTAAAACGGCGCAAAATATCTTGCATCACACATGAAACGAAGAAATATTGTTGAATCAGACGCAATTCCTTACCTTCTTCCACTTCATCAGATGGGTACAAAACCTTGGAAATTGTTTCCACTTTTATATTGTTTTCAACGGCGGCAACATATCCTCCCTTATTGAAAAGCTCAATATCCAAAGTATTTCCTGATTTCGCTGTATACAGACGCAAATAATTCACCGTTTTTGCACCATAACCCACAATGGGCATATCAGATGGAACACCTAAAATTTGACTTGTATCAACCCATCTTGGCAAGCGAACACCATCTTTTTCCTCATACACAATGCGTCCACGCAGTTTCACAAGGCAAGTCCGATCTGCCCGTTCAATTTGCCAAGGAGACTGAGTTTCCAACCAAGAATCAGCCCGTTCCTTTTGATATCCATTTTCAAAATATTGCTTAAACAAACCAAACTGATAATTGATACCATAACCATAACCAGCATACCCTAACGTCGCTACAGAATCTAAAATGCAAGCTGCCAAACGCCCTAACCCACCATTACCAAGAGCGGGATCATATTCTTCATCCAACAAACTTTCTAATGGAATCGGGTTATCCAAATGAATTTCCTTTAACAAATCCATAATTTCAAAATTGATCAAATTGTTTGACAGAAGACGCCCTGGCAAATATTCCATAGACAAATAATAAATTCGCTTTTTGGCTTTTTTCTTATGTCTGGAAGCAGTTTCAAACATTTTATCAATACACAAATCTCTAACAGCCATAGACAATGCCGCCAACAAATGACTTTTATGAGCTTCACAAACTCGTTTAGATAACGAATATTTGATATGCCATTCAATTCGATCCTGTAAAGCTTTTGCTGTGATCTTACTTGACTTTGATGATAGCTGTGCCATTTATTTCCCCCTTGAAACGCAGAATATACAATTTTTTATAAAATTGCAACTGTTTTCTTTTATTTTTGGTCAGATTCTGTATTCGGTGACACAACCTTGGCCTGTTTTTGTGCTTTTTGAAAACGACGATAAGCGGCCACATTCTGTTCATGTTCTTTGTATGTTTTGGCAAACACGTGTCCCCCTTTACCATCGGCAACAAAATATAAATCATCAGTTTTATCTGGATGCAGAACAGCCCTTAAAGCCGCATAACCAGGATTACTAATTGGACTCCGAGGAAGCCCCGAAATCACATATGTATTGTATCCATTTTCTGTCCTTAAATCTTTATACGTCAAAGGACGCTTTAATTCACCTGTCCCATTTGTAAGGGCAAAAATGACGGTTGGATCTGATTGTAATTTCATTCCCCTTTTTAAACGATTATGAAAAACAGAGGCAATATGTCCTCTCTCTGCATCACGCGCTGTTTCTTTTTCGACAATAGAAGCCATAACAACCGCTTCTTGTGGCGTTTTAAAAGGCAATGATCTATCACGTCCCGCCCATAACTCATCAATCGCTCGCTGCATTCCATTTTGCATACGTTGCAATAAATCCATTTTCGTATCACCATAAGAATAATAATATGTATCGGGCATTAAAGTTCCATTTTTGGGTTCTTTTTCAACCTGCCCCATTAAACCATATTTGCCATTCATTAAAGTCACAATTTGATGTGACGTCAAACCTTCTGGAATCACCAAACGCCGAACATAGGTATTTCCACTGGTCAAAATAGAAAGAACCATTTTGGCACTTGCCCGTTCTGGAATAGAATATTCACCCGCTTTGATATTTAAAGCATCACCACTTGCACGCGCACCAATTTCAAACACAGCAGGACTTGCAATGATACCTGCCCGATAAAGCTGTTTGGCAATCTTACGCAAAGATCGACCAGCTTCAATCACGATTTCTTTTCGATTTTCTAATGGTCCTTCAGAAACAAATTGTCGGTAGGTGGATAAAACACTACCTCCCATACCCCCTACAACCAAAAACAAAATCAAAAAATAAACAAAAACACGATGCCGCATTTTATACTTTCTTGAAAATTAAACATGCATTTGTGCCACCAAAACCAAACGAGTTAGACAGCACTGCTTTTAAATTCTTTTCTTGTGCCGTATGTGGCACCAAGTTGAATCCCTTTGTCTCTTCTTCAGGCTCATCCAAATTGATGGTGGGTGGCATCACATTATGTGTCAAAGCCAACAAGCTGAAAACAGCTTCCACTGAACCAGCTCCTCCTAACAAATGTCCTGTCATAGATTTTGTGGAAGACATGGCAATCTTATCCGTTCCAAAGATTTGCTTGACAGCTCTAAATTCCGTTAAATCACCCAGCGGAGTAGATGTTCCGTGAGCATTGATATAATCAATTTCTTCTGGATTCATACGCGCTTGCATTAAAGCCATCTTGATTGCACGCTCTGCCCCAGTTCCCCCAGGTGCAGTAATATGATAGGCATCGCCTGACAAACCATAGCCCACAACCTCGCCATAAATCTTAGCTCCTCTTGCCTTGGCATGTTCATATTCTTCCAAGACTAGTGCGCCAGCGCCTTCGCCCATCACAAAACCATCTCGCGCTTTATCCCAAGGACGCGATGCCTTTTCTGGTTCATCATTATGTGTTGAAAGAGCTCTCAATTGAGCAAATCCGGCCAAACATTCTAATAACAACGCAGCTTCCGAACTCCCTGCTAACATCACATCTGCATATCCTTCTTTGATAAGGCGCATCGCATCACCGATTGCATGATTGCCAGTTGCACAAGCTGTTGAACAGGCTTGGTTCGGCCCAGCTAATCCATAGCGAATAGAAATCATACCCGCCGTTTGATTGATTAAAATAGAGGGAATAAAAAATGGTGAAATTTTCATGGCACCATGTTCTAAGGCTGTATGACAACCATCTCTAAAACTCTCTGCCCCACCTTGTCCAGAGCCGAAAACCACACCAAACATTGCCTTTTCATCTTCTGTTTCAGGCTTATATCCACAATCAGTCATTGCTTGATCAGCTGCCGCTAATCCCAACAAGGTCACACGATCAAAATGCCGTTGTTCTTTTGGACTTGCCACTTGATTTAGGTCTAACAGCCCTTCACCTGTACCTTCTGGCACTTCTCCATCAATATGCACAGGAATAGAACTTGAATCAAAACGAGAAATCATTCTAATACCAGAACGCCCATTTGATAAAGCGTCCCAATTAACTTTGACACCATTTCCAAGTGGTGAAACAACCCCTAAACCCGTTACAACAACCCGTCGCATATTTATCCTTTATTTTAGAAAAGACGCTTCAAGGTTAGCCAGATAAGCACAATCTTAAAACGTCTTTATAAAAGCAAAAAACAGTCCTAATTAGGCCTGTTGTTTTTCAATGAAGTCAATAGCATCTTTGACCGTGCGAATTTTTTCAGCCGCATCATCTGGAATAGAACAACCAAATTCTTCTTCAAAGGCCATTACTAATTCTACAGTATCCAAGCTATCTGCGCCCAGATCATCAATGAAGCTGGCATTGTCTTGCACCTTGGCCGCATCAACGCCCAAGTGATCCACAATAATTTTTTTCACGCGTTCAGCAATTGTATTTTCTGTCATTTTCTTTCCTTTTGTTTAGTTAATCAGTCCTTTTCGGACGAAAACATACCCACCTTACCACAAAAATTTTTCTAATGCAAGTATTTTTTTTAACAACTCCTTTTTCTCGCACCAATTGATATGTATCAATATAAACTGGCAATGTATCTGAATTACTCATTTTCTTTTATATCCTTTTTCCCACAATAATGCTCGCTTCGCTCGCTGATATTGACTCCCTTCGGGAGGGATGCATCAATTGCTACAACAATTGATGCAAGCTTTAAAGTTTATATTAAAAAGCAGGACTACTCACACAAGGCAAAGAGGCCGGGGCCACGGCGATAACTGAGGATGAAGCCCTCGACGCCGACGCCAACGTTCCACGCGTCGCAATGAGTATAACTTTCCCCTATCCAATAATCAGCAGGCAAAGTTCCGTTACTCCAATAACTGCTGGTGGTGAACTTGCACCATGTGCAAGACCGTTCAGCCTTATCACAATCAAACAAACTGTTTACCGTATTATAACTCACCAAGCTTTTATGATGTGCTTTGCACCAGTTCTCCGCGGCCCACCAGGTCATAGTACTTAAACTCACTAAGAAAGTCTTTGTATCGCCTCCGTTCGTATAGGTCGTCTCCCTACCAGTATCCAGTGTTTCACAGGTACCGCCTGTGATCAGCGCACAACTATCTTGCCATGTGCCTATCAGCCTGCAATACTCTCCCGAATCGCAATCGCTGTTTTTCGTACATTCCATGTTCTGAGGGGTAGTGGTATCGTATTCCGTCCCTACATTGTACGATAAATACACGTTGCCATTGTCACAGCTGACAACATTAACAGAGGCCTCAGTATCCGCATCCCCCGTACTTAGGTCATTGTTATAGGTCAATTGGACCGTCGTATTATCGGTACACGGTTCGGGGCTAAATCCTTTTACTGTGTCGCCCTTTGAGGCTTTCATTTGATTGCAAACCGCTTCGGAAACACCCATGATGGATAAAGTGAACTTGTCATCTGTGCTTGCCCACGGAGTGCTACCCCCTGCTCCATATACCGTTGTTGCAAACGTTCCATAACCCGTGGCGTTATTGTTAAAGTCACTCAAACTCGGCGTTTGACCCATTAGTCCTATTTGTCCTGCCACAATGACAGCCCGTTTGGATGCTTCGTTTAAGAGCGTGTTCGCTCGGTGTTTGTCCATCGCACTTCTATAGCCCGCAATACCGCCAACACTCAACACACCGATAATGGCCAGCACGCCCAGCATTTCCAGCATACTGCGCCAGGATTCCGCACATCCCGTCATTCCGAATTTGTTCTGGAATCTACTATCCGTGGTAGGATAGCCCTCCAGACAAGATCCTTCGGCTCTTGCCTCAGGATGACGACGAACTATAATCTTTCTTTTCATGATCCCTCCCTTTCATTAATGTGTATGAGCACGATGTCTTTCTGACTCAGCTATCTTGGATTTTACGGCATGCAATTTGCGTGCAAACCACGACGCTTTAAGCTTGCCAATGCGTTTGGCTAATTCTCTTCTCGTTGTTCTAATGCACTCGCATCTCGCCCTTCTTTCTTGTATAGTATACTATCGATTTTTGACTCATTCTTTTCTCCTTTCGTTTGTGATGAGACATAATTCAACCCACCGATATTTCCGGTGGGTTATTGTTTGCGCTTGCCGCGCAAATATTTTGCTTTGCAGCCCTTACATGTGTGTATGTGTGTGTACAAAATATGGCCTATCGCTATATTGACCCGTTCTAAAATTGATATAAAATCTCTAATCTCACACATTTTATTTCCCTTATAGCATCAACATACCACCATTTACATTGATCGTTTGCCCCGTAATATATGAGGATTCATCTGATGCCAAAAAAGCCACCACATTGGCAATATCTTGCGGTGTTCCCATACGTTTCATTGGCACACGATCCAACATAGCTTTTTTCACTTCTTCGGGCAAATTCGCTGTCATCGGCGTTTCAATAAAACCTGGCGCAATACAGTTCGCCGTTACACCACGACCAGCCAATTCGTTAGCGATTGACTTACTCATTGCAATCAAACCACCTTTACTGGCCGCATAGTTCGCTTGTCCTGCGTTACCAATCACACCCACAATAGAAGCCATAGAAATAATGCGTCCAAAACGGCGTTTCATCATGCCGACCATAGCGGCACGCGCCAACCGAAATCCAGCCGTTAAATTGACAGCCAAAACGCTATCCCACTGTTCATCCGTCATTCGCATAGCTAATGTATCACGATTGATACCAGCATTATTGACTAAAATATCAATTTTACCCATATCACGTTCAGCATCTTCCACTAATTTTTTAGCTGCCTCGCCATCAGAAATATTTGCTTCATAAACAAACACACGATCCCCAAGCTCTGCTTGAAAAGCCTTTAACGTATCCAAATTCATATCGGTCAATGCCACAGTAGCTCCTTGTGCATGCAAAGTTTTAGCAATCGCACGACCAATACCACCTGTTGCCCCTGTAATTAAAGCTGTTTTACCTGTTAAATCAAACATACTAACTCCTTTTGTTATAGCGATAGTATAGCATATATTTTTTTCAAAAAGCAACAAAAAAATCCCCCATAGGAAAGGGGGGAGATTCTTTAATCTAATACACCCAAAAGGGGAATTTAGCTTTACCTATAAATCCCCCAAGAAAGAGTAAAAATTTTTAAAACGATTTTGATAAAAAACATTACTCTTCTTCATAAACACATGCACAATACGTAATCTGGGAGGAGTTAGTATAACATTTTGTGTCATTGCTACTGAGTACCTTTGGGCCAGGATCATTATAGCCAGAACATATAATAGAAGGAGCTGTTACGTTTTGGCAATTATTTGTATCGGAACAATATATATAATTCTGACTACATAATCCTCTAGTAGATGGACATATTTGAAGACATAGTGCATCATTGCATATACACTCTCCATTTACACAAGTTTGCCATGCTTCACAAATACTTGGATCATCATCGCATGTTACTTGCGGTTCCTGTTGCTCACCTCCGCCTGAAGGATTTCCACCAGAGGTGCCCGAACTTCTTTCACTTAAATCGTTGTAAAAGGTAAAAGTTAAAGCGCCATTTTCATCAGAACCGATAGTGGCATTTTTTAATCCCATGGCTTCAATTCTTGAACGGACCTTTTCATCCACATTGCTTAAAGTTAAAACAAGTTTATCAGTGTCGCTGCCCACAGTAATTCCATCCCCTAAATCGCTGGTATTCAAAGTGGCATTTGGATTGGCCAAACGTTGTGCAGATAACATGACCGCCGCCCGCATCGCAGTGTTAATGGCTTCATTGGCGCGGTGTTGATTCATCGCAGTTGTGTAGCCTGCAATTCCTGCAACAGATAATACTCCGATAATGGACAACACACCCAACATTTCCACCATACTGCGTCCTTGTTCATTTTTCATATTCATTTTTTTTGCCTTTCATTTTTATTGATAATTAAA
>DFKH01000122.1 GCA_002373815.1 Alphaproteobacteria bacterium UBA3650 | reverse complement strand
ATCGGTATCCTTTCATCCCTGTTGATATTTTAGCAAAATTTTATCTATATTTCAATAAAAAACTTGTTTTTCATTTTTCTTTATGTTAGTGTGGTAAAAAAGGAGTGAACTATGACAGAAGAATCACAAAATATGCCTAATTTTGCAAATCGTCCTCAGTTGGACAAGCATCCAAATCAACTAACCCCAGAAGTTGCCCAAAAAGATTCTGCTTTGAATCAAGATTTAATTCATTGTGCTGAATGGTTAAAAAGTAATAAAGATAAGGCTGGATCAGATGAATATATGCAAAATCTGAATGCGCTATCTTCCATGGCAGAAAAGGGTTATCCAATGGCCGAGTTTGAATATGCCAAATTTTTAGCCGACGAAGGTGAATTAAACAAAGCCGCCAATTTTTTTGATAGGGCAAGAAAAAACGAAAATGCTAGTCCTGAATTAAAAAAAGAAATTCAAGCGACTACGGCCTCATCCTCAAATGAGGAAGATGATGCAAAAGCAAATGATGATGTCAAACCTAATCACACAAAGTCACAACACAGCTCATTACAGGCAATGCTCTCTAAAAATTCACATGAGGATGAGCAATCTGGAAAAGTGACAGCATATGAGCAAGCTAAATTGATCAAAGCGCGTCAGGAAAAAAATGAGGGCTATTTACCGCATCACTCTTATGTCCCTCAAAAGAAAGAAGATTAAAGTTCTTTTAATTCTAATTCTTCCAATTTTTTAATACGGTCACGCAATTTAGCCGCTCGTTCGAAGTCTAAATCTTCGGCGGCAGCCAGCATTTGTTTTCGCAAATCTTCCACAGTTTCTGGCACATCTTCCATATCTTTAACCGTATTTCCTGTCAAATCATTAAAGTCTTTAATTAAATCTGGAATAGCTTTTTGAATTCCCTTTGGGGTAATATTGTGTTCCTTATTAAAGGCCATTTGTTTGTCGCGACGGCGCTTTGTTTCTGTCAAAGCATACTCCAATGATCCTGTCATATGATCGGCATACAAAATCACTCTACCCTCGGCGTTACGAGCGGCGCGTCCAATTGTCTGCACAAGAGAAGTAGCGGATCGCAAAAAGCCTTCTTTATCGGCGTCCAAAATTGCCACTAAAGCCACTTCTGGAATATCTAATCCCTCTCTGAGCAAGTTGATGCCGACCAACACATCAAAGTCGCCCAATCGCAATTCACGAATAATCTGGATACGCTCCAATGTATCAATATCCGAGTGCATATATTTAGCACGCACCCCATTTTCGTTCAAGTAATCTGTCAAATCCTCAGCCATTTTCTTGGTAAGCGTCGTCACCAACACACGATGACCTTTTGCCGATTCCAGCTGACACTCAGCAATCAAATCTTCCACTTGGCTGGCCACAGGGCGCACAATACATTCTGGATCCAACAAGCCTGTCGGACGAATAATCTGTTCTGTAAAAACACCTTTTGTTTGTTCCAATTCCCATGGACCAGGCGTTGCCGACACAAAAATTGTATCTGGACGCATTTTGTCCCATTCTTCAAACTTTAAAGGGCGGTTATCCATACACGATGGCAAACGGAATCCATATTCCGCCAAAGTTGTCTTTCTGGCTCTATCTCCTTTATACATGGCGCCTAATTGAGGTACAGTCACATGGCTTTCATCCACAAACACAAGAGCATCTTTGGGTAAATATTCAAACAATGTTGGAGGAGCCTCCCCTGCTTTTCTGCCTGTTAAATGACGAGAATAGTTTTCAATACCTTTACACGATCCCGTTGCTTCCATCATTTCCAAATCATAGCGCGTGCGTTGTTGCAAACGTTCAGCTTCCAATGGTTTATTTTCGGCTGTATAAAATGCCAACCGCTCTTTCAATTCTTCTTTGATGGTTTTAATGGCTTGCGATAAAGCTGGACGTGGTGTCACATAGTGACTGGCGGGATAAATCGTAATTTCTGGCAAGGCCATTTTCTTTTTACCGGTCAGAGGGTCAAACTCAAATACATCTTCCACTTCATCCCCAAACAAGGACACGCGCCACGCCAAATCTTCATAATGGCTGGGGAAAATATCAAGCACATCTCCGTTTTGGCGGAAACATCCACGTTCAAAAGCGATATCATTGCGTTTATATTGAAGTTCCGTCAAGCGACGGGTTAAATCTTGCACATCCACCGTATCACCCTTTTTAATAGAAAACGCCATTTGTGAATAGCTTTCCGCATCCCCGATACCATAAATACATGAAACGGACGCCACGACAATTACATCTCTACGTTCTAACAAGTGACGTGTTGCACTATGGCGCAAGCGGTCAATTTGCTCATTGATAGCGCTATCTTTTTCAATATAAGTGTCTGTTTTGGGAATATAGGCTTCTGGCTGATAGTAATCATAGTATGACACAAAATATTCCACTGCATTATTCGGAAAAAAGGTTTTCATTTCGGAATAAAGTTGCGCTGCCAATGTTTTATTGTGTGCTAAAATCAACGTCGGTCGCTTCATTTGGGCAATCACATGCGCCATTGTAAATGTTTTACCTGAACCCGTAATACCCAATAAAACCTGATTATGTTCGCCCGCTTTCAGACCATCCACCAAACTTTTAATGGCTTCTGGTTGATCTCCAGCGGCTGAAAAAGGGGACACCAAATCAAAGTCTGCGTCCCCCTGCAAATCCTGTTTTTCGTATAAAGGAATCATTTCTTCTTTTTCCTTTTTGTTGTTGTCTTTTTGACAAGCTTATTTTGAGACTTTTTAGGTGTTTTCGGGGTTGTGCTTTTATCCTTTTCAGACACAATTGCCTCTTTGGCACGAAAATTTTCCCATATCTGCTTTAATCCAGCTTTTGTATCTTGCCACATAGAACGTATACTTGGAGAAGGCGCCCCTGCTCCCTTTAACCTATTATAAGTATCCATCAAAACCACCAAAATAATAATCATTAAAATGGCGATTTTGTTTGTTTGCCACATCAATGCCGCAATCAATGACAGCACAAGCAAACGATAAAAAATAACGCGAATAATGGGCGCCGGATTATGCTCAGACAATACTCTTTCAAGGACAAATTCTCCTTTTTGCATACCAAACGGATGGAAACCCACCCATGCCAATAAAAAGAAAAATCCCTCAAATATATAGTAACTGAGCAACGCCATCGCTGATCCATAGGATCCTGAGACACAACATAAAGCAATTATGCCGCCCATCACAAAACCCAACAACGAAGTTGCGTAAGGGCCAAACCGCCCTTCTCCATAGCGAACTAATATATTTAACATCCCCCACAACGGGGCCAACATCAATAATCCCAAAACAGCAATAGACGATGATCCAAACAAGCTCAGAACATACATTGTGGTAAAGGCCATAGCCCATGTGCCAATTGTCAAAAAGTTAAGCAATGGCAAGCGATCAAACAACATAACGATACTCATCACAATACTCCACACAATCGTCAAAATGATCGCACTCATAATATCCATATGTACGCTTGGAATGATTTGATGCAATGCATATACACCCACAGCACTCATCAATGGAACCCAAATGGCTTTTTCTTTAACCTTTTCAAATTTTGCTGCACAACACATCACAGCAAAACACGCACCAACTATCCATGTGTATTGCATGAACATTGGTTTTTCAAAAATCACTGTGGATCCTACAAGCCCCAACATAAAAGCGCCCAACAGGAAAGTTCCACATCCCACATTTAAACAGGCATTTATTTTCTGCTTGGCTTGTTTTTGAAGCCAGACGTAAAAACCATACATGGATCCGAAGTAAAGACAAACTAACACTAGTGAAAATAAAAGCATTTGCATGGCTTTCCCCCCTTTTTGTATTGCTAGGCCTTGTGACGGAATGAAATACGTCCCTTTGTTAAATCATAGGGTGTCATTTCAATATCCACTTTATCACCCACCATCACGCGAATACGAAATTTACGCATTTTGCCGGATGTATGAGCAATAATTTCATGGCCGTTTTCCAATTGCACACGAAAGGTTGCGTTTGGAAGTGCTTCCATCACGGTGCCTGTAAATTGTAAAACTTCTTCTTTAGTCATTTATTCTCCTTTTATTTCATTATAAGAAAGCGAATCTCAAAACGCAACTATTTTCTTAATTCTGCTCCTGTGTTTTTCGCAACATAGTTTAAAATCTGTTGAGAAAGCGTTTCAATTTCCGCATCTGTCAATGTCTTTTCCATAGATTGAATCACCACTTGCACAGCAATTTGTTTTTTACCTTCTGGCAAATGTTCACCCTCATACACATCAAACACAGACACAGATTGAATCAAATTCTTATCGACATTTTGGATGCTGGACAATAATTTTTGCGCTTCCACATTTTTATCCATCACGAAAGCAAAATCACGTGTCACAGCTTGATACTGAGATTTTTTAAACTCTTTTTGCATTTTGTTAGCACGTTGTTTCATGGGTGGCAACGCATCCAAATACACTTCACAAGCCACCACTGGTGTCTTGATATCAAACGCCTTTAAAATACGTGGATGAATTTCACCGAATACAGCTAATTTATTTTTTCCCAACTGCAATGAGCCACTGCGCCCTGGGTGATACCACGATGGGGCATTTTTATAGACCACCATATTTTCTGGTGCATCGGCCGCCATCAAAGCAGAAATCGCATCTTGTTTTGCGTCGAATACATCCACCGAGCGTTCTTGTTCGTTCCATGCTTTTGGCAAATAAGAACCTGCCCGTACAGCACAAGCCACCAAACGTTGCTCGCCACATTTATCAGAATAAAATTCTGGTCCAACCTCAAATAGTTGTACATCCTGAACGCCTGTGTCTTGGTTGCGCTTCACAGCAGACAACAAATTCGGCACCAAACTGGGGCGTAACTCATCTAAATCAGAAGCAATTGGATTAGATAACTTCACACCTTTTGAATCAAAATATTTTGCCAATTTTGAATCCATAAAAGACCACGTAATCGCTTGATTGAGACCTCTTTCAGCCATCGCTCTACGCACCGAAACTTCACGTTTTTGATGAGGGAGCAAGCTACCAATCGGCAAGGTATCTGCACGCATTGGGGCGTCTGGTAAATTATCAAGCCCATAAATTCGCACCACTTCCTCTACCAAATCGGCAGGCAGGCTAACATCGTGCCAACGCCATGATGGAACAGAAATCTTATTTCCATCCACCCCAAAGCCTAAACTGATTAAAATGCGTTTCATTTCGTCTTCTGGCACATCCATACCCGTCAATCGTTTCACTTCATTATAATTAAAATCAATCACTCGTGTACAATCTGGTGTTTGACCAGCCACAACGATTTCGGATGGCTCACCACCGCACAAATCTAAAATCATTTGTGTTGCACGGGCATTATCATCAATGGCACTATTTGGATCCACCCCCCGTTCAAAACGACTTCTGGAATCGGACATAGCCCCTGTTAAAGTCCCAGCTTTAGCAATTTTGGCTGGCACAAAATAAGCACTTTCCAAAAACACATTGACTGTATCCTTTGAGACGCAAGTATCTACGCCCCCCATAATACCTGCTATACTTTGAGCGGATTTATCATCTGCAATCACACAAACTTCTGGTGACAAGGTATATTCTTTGTCATCCAAAGCCATCATCTTTTCGCCTTCTTTGGCTGGGCGCACCGTAATATTACCCACTACTTTATCTGCATCAAACACATGCAACGGGCGACATTCGGCGATATTCAGATAGTTTGTAATATCAACCAAAGCGGAAATTGGACGTAATCCAGCGGCGACCAAAGCCTTTTTCATCCAATCAGGGCTTTCACCATTTTTCACACCACGAATATAACGCCCTGTATAAATTGGACAAGTCTCATCTTCAATTTTAACTTTGATTGGGGATTCATAAGTACCCTTAATTTCTGGCACAGGAGAATCAATAAATGTACCAATGCCTGTGGCCGCCAAATCACGCGCCACACCTTTTACGCCCAAACAATCTGGGCGGTTCGGCGTCACATTCAAATCCAACACAACATCAGCATTTAATGCTTCAGCGGCTGGTGTGCCAGCGGGCAAATCTGTATTCAGCTCAATAATGCCAGTATGATCTTCACCCAACAGCAATTCATCTTCGGCACACAGCATTCCGTTGGAATCTACACCACGAATTTTACCGACTTCCAACTTTTCATTGAATTTTGGAATCAGGCAACCTGGCAAAGCCAAAATGGATTTTAAACCCACACGCACATTCGGCGCGCCACAAACAATTTGTAAATCTTGTTTACCGTCAAACACGCGCAAAACATGCAACCGATCCGCATTCGGATGTTGCTCTACTGTACGAATTTCACCAATGATAAAACCTTGCAAGCGCGCAGATAAATCTTCCACCTCTTCCACTTCCAAACCAATCATCGTCAACTTGTCCACAATTTCCTCTGTGGAAGCCGTTGTATTCAAATATTTTTTTAATGTTGTTAAACTTAATCGCATTTTTTGCCTCCATTCAAGGACAATCCGCTTGTGACCGTTGGTACATCCAATGGCAAGAATCCATAATGTTTAATCCATTTCATATCTGCTTCAAACATTGGGCGTAAATCTTTGATACCATATTTCATCATGGCCAAACGATCCATACCGATACCAAAGGCAAAACCTTGGTACTTTTCTGGGTCAACGCCACAGTTTTTGAGGACACGTGGATCCACAACGCCACAACCCAACAATTCAATCCATTCTTTGCCGATATTTCTGGCCATCACACCGCCCAAATCCATTTCATAAGATGGTTCAGTAAATGGGAAGTAAGACGGGCGGAAACGCACCTTCACATCATCTGTTTCAAAGAATAGTTTAAAAAATTCCACTAAGACAGATTTTAAGTTCGCCAAATTTGTTTTTTCATCAATCACAAGGCCTTCAATTTGATGGAACATCGGCGTATGTGTGGCATCATAGTCACGACGATAGGTGCGCCCTGGACACACAATTTTAATCGGTGGCTTTTTATTTTCCATGGTCCGAATTTGTACCCCAGATGTTTGTGTGCGGAGCATATTCTTATTATCAAAGAAGAATGTTGCCTGCATTTGACGAGCGGGATGTTCTGGCGGGATATTCAACGCTTCAAAGTTATGCCAATCGTCCTCGATATCTGGACCCTCTGCCAAATCAAAGCCCATTTGCGCAAAGATGGTCAAAGTCTCCTCAATCGCCTGAGTAATCGGGTGAATACGTCCGATATGCTGTGGGCGGCAAGGAAGCGTTACATCCACGCTTTCTGATTGCAGTTTTGCATTCAATTCTGCTTCTTCCAATGTTTCCTTTTTGGCTTCAATAGAGGCCATAATTTCGTTTTTCACGATATTGACGGCTGCGCCAAATGTTTTCTTTTCTTCAATGGATAACGCGCCTAATTCCTTCATTAATCCTGTTAAAGAACCGCTTTTGCCGACCACACCAACACGAATAGCATCTAACTCTGCTAACGTTTTTGCCTTTTCAATGGCTGGCAACGTGGCCTTTTTGATTTCAGATAATTTTTCTTGCATACCTGCTCCTTTATTACGAATGAGCGTTATTTTACAAGAAAAATCAGAAAAAATCAAGCGTTATTTCTATGACATAAATACTTTTTACATAAACGTTTTGTATTTTTTCTTGACATCAAATTTTATTTAAAATATTCTGAGGTCGGATGAACGAGTAATCGTCCGTCCGAAGTGCCTGAATAAGGTGCGGAAGAGTCTCGTACACTCTGATTGTATGGGGTAGTTTGAACACCTTACCAGAGATGGTGTGTTTCTTTTTCAAAAAGTAATGCCCATTTCAAAATCTCCTTTGGCCGTTGGTCGGGGAGCCTGCAATGTATGTTCAGGGGTTATGCCCTCTTCGGGGGTATAATCTCAAAGATTGTGTGGATCATTTCATACAATCTGATTTACGAACTCTCCGACCATCTGATTTTCAGGTGGTTTTAATTTTTTAACAAGGAGAAAAAAAATGATAAAGTTAAAGCAAATAACAGTGATGACCATGATAGGAGCTGCTTGTTGGTGTAGCACACAGGTAATGGCTGCAGCTTGTGTCAGCACTAAACGAGGATCGTCTGTCAGTATAGCAACGATACAAAAACAGTATAAGAACTGTAAAAATTGTGGAACACAAAAAGATAAGAAAGGCAAGAAAGTATATTATTGCTATTGCGAAGACAAAAATTGTCAATCA
>DFKH01000112.1 GCA_002373815.1 Alphaproteobacteria bacterium UBA3650 | reverse complement strand
TTGTTTTTGAAGTTTTTGATATTCAGATGTGCTTTCGGACACCACTAAAGCCCCCTTTTGATGAAAATCATTTGCAGAAAACCATGGATTTGATTCAGTTTTCATCCAAATCATCGGTTTTGCAGAACCATATAATGCCATCATATTTGAAAACCATATGTTACCGCCAACATATTCCAAAGCTTTATTGGGCATAGAGATTTCCCATTTACTTTGTAAATCTAATACGATTTGTTTGCAATCAGAGTGAAATCTTTCGCTTGGGCTAATCAAACATTGAGTGGCATATGCGAGGGCAAAAATCAAACTCCAGCTCAACATAATTTTCCCATATTTTTGACAGGTGCTTGATGTCCATGTGTGTGGAAAGAAATAAAAGGCAAGAATACCCCATGCGAATAAGCTTGGAAAATTCCACATGTCTTTAAGAATGTTTCCTGAAATAAATGATGAAATCATCCAGAAAGCGGTTGGTACAATTCCTAAACATAGCAGAAAGAGTGTTTTATCTTTGTTTTTAGGAAGGGATGTTTTATTTGATTTTTGTGCAAAGAGTATAAATGTTACAATGCTAGATAGTGCGAATAAAACTTGGGCCAATAGAAATTTAACAGGATAAATTATATGTCTGACAACGGATTTGATTTTTCCAGTACTGTTGCGTGTACTAATGTAATTTAACATTTCAAAGTTATTGTCATATAGCCATATTAGATGGGGTAGTAATAATAAAAGACATATCCCAGCAGATAAATAAGTTTTTGGGTTTTTAAATAAAGTGCGCCCTTTGGGGCTTGCAAGAACAAAGATAAATAGTGCAATTCCCAGAACAGATCCCACATATTTATTCATAATGTTGAGTGCCATAAATAGTGCAAGTAATAACCAATTTTTGAGTTTGTCTTTTTGATAGGCGCGCCAGAAAAAGTATGTTGTCCATGGCCAAAGCGCCAATGAAATAACATTGACATTAAATTCAACGGCTGCATATGTATAAAAAATGATTCCCAATTGAAATGCCGTTGCCATCAAAGCAGATAGGGGTGGCAGAAAACATTTTGCCAGCTTGTATATTCCTAAAAGTCCAACTAATACGCATAAAGGGCTGAGCATATAAAAAAGGAAATCTGTTTTCCCAATTAAATTGTAAAATCCCCAAGCAATCCAACCAGATAGAGGGGGGTGTTTCGTTGTGCCCCACAGACAATACTTTCCCCAGACAATTGCTTCTTGTGTGTCCAATGGCAAACTATGTCGTAGCATAGGAACTATGCACCAAATAAGAGCGCTGAGTAAGAAAAAAAGAATATATTTTTTTTGAAGCTGTTTCATTGTCATTTCTAGCCATCTCTCAATTAAGACTATGCTATATAAAAATTTATGAAAAATCAAGAAGAAAAATTGTATCAGGCGTTTAAATAAGTGCTGTGTAATCCTTATTTCTTTTTGTGAAATTCTAGAACCATCATGGTGATATCATCAGATTGTCTTGCCCCTTTTACAAAGTGTTGTATTTGATGATGTATATAGGTCAGTGTATCCGATAACGTGCATTCTTTTTGATTTAATGCTTTTTTCAAACGATCAAGACCAAATAATTTTTCTTGTTTTGTTTGAGCTTCTGTTACCCCGTCTGTGTACAGGAATAAACGATCTTTTGTTTTTAATGTAAATTGGCCTATTTCGTATTTATAAGTTGGTGTAATGCCAAGCACTAAATTGCGTACTACATTTAGATACTCATACCCAGTTTTTGTTCGCCTTAGAGGAGGACAATGTCCCGCATTAATATATTCGATTTGTCCAGAAGTTAAATCTAGAATACCGATGAAAGCAGTAACAAACATACCTCTTGTATGATTCTCACATAATGTTTTATTTGTTTTATCAATAGCTTCTTTTAAGGGATAGCCCGCTTGCAACATATTTTTAATGGCTGTTTTAGCGGACATCATGTATAAGGCAGCGGTAATACCTTTCCCAGATACATCCGCCATGACAAAAGCGTAGTGTGTTTTATCAATGGGAAAGAAATCGTAAAAGTCACCTCCAACTTCTCGAGCAGGAGTCATTGAGGCAATCAATTCAAGGTCTTTCCCTTTTGGAAAATCTGTTGGTAAAACGGATGATTGAATCGTTTTTGCAATGGCTAGTTCAGATTCAATACGTTCTTTTTCACTTGATATTTTAGCTAAATTGGTTAAATGTGTTTTGATATCTGTTTTCATTTTATTGAATGCCTTGGCCAACTGTGCCAGTTCAGATGGCTTGTCTAAGCGAATTGTTTTTTCTAGATCGCCATGACTAATTTTCTCGGCAATTTCTGTCAGTGTTTCAATCGGTTGATTGATATTATGTTTTAAGACTAAATACAATACAAGGACAATAATGACAGTACTGATTAACAAGACGGCTAATAAGTTGCGTAAATGACGTACAGCATCATGGAATAATTCAAAGACTGGCACATTGACAATTAAAAATAGACCATTGTTTAATTGTTTTATGTAAGGAATATATTTTGTTCCCTTATAATTAAAAGGGACACCTTCGGTAAGCGTTGGCGAGTACCACTTTAAATCGGATAAAGATTTACCCATTATGTTTTTATTATTGATACCTGGTTCTGTTGTAGCGATAATATAATCATTTGTTTTGTCGGCAAATAAAACAAAACTATTGGGAGTCGGTTTCATCTTTAAAATAGATTTTAAAATTGTATCCATTTGCCAATCGACCATCGCAATACCCACTAATTCATGATCGTCGTAAAGTCCTACGCCAACGGTTGTCATAAGAAATTCGACTTCGCTACTTTTGTAAGGACGTGTCCATGATATTTTTTTACCTGCTTTTAGATCTTGAATAATTTCAATATACCAATTTCTGCTGAAATAATCATAATCTCCTCGTACACATGAGGGTAGAAATGAGATATTAGATCCTTCCCAAAGAGCATGAATACAAAATGATTTTTTATCTTTTTGAATTTTATATGGTTCAAACCAAATGCCGTTGCCCATACTGTTTGGATAATTTTTTAAAAGCTCTTTGGTAAAAAATTCT
>DFKH01000023.1 GCA_002373815.1 Alphaproteobacteria bacterium UBA3650 | reverse complement strand
ATAATGAAGATAATTTAAAAGAAACAGTTCAGGCCTCGCTGTCTGAGAATTTGCAGAAGACAGATTTAGATCCTGTTTTGTTGGCGTTGTTAAAAGTGGGTGTAGCGGAATTTTATGTGAATGCTGATTTAGATACTCCTATTATTATCAATGAATATGTTGATTTGGCTCGTTCTTTTTATGAGGGGGCTGAAGTTAAAATTACTAATGCAGTATTAGATAAAGTTGCAAAGGTTTTAAGAAGTTAGTATCTTGGGAAGTAAGAATGTTAAAATACAAGGTATTAAATACAGAGGGTAAAGCGAGACGTGGAGTTTTACAAACAGCCCATGGAGAGGTCAATACCCCTGCCTTTATGCCTGTTGGGACCGTTGGTACAGTGAAAGCGATGACGCCTGAAGCGGTGGCGTCAACGGGTGCTGAGATTTTGCTTGGCAATACGTATCATTTGATGTTACGTCCGACGGCTGAACGTGTGGCGGCCTTTGGCGGGCTTCATAAATTTATGAATTGGCCTAAACCCATTTTAACGGATAGTGGTGGTTTTCAGGTGATGAGCCTATCAGGACTACGTAAAATCACAGAAGAGGGTGTGACTTTTCAATCGCATTTATCGGGTGAAAAGTTTTTCTTATCCCCTGAGCGTTCCATGGAAATTCAGTATTTATTAGATTCTGACATTACGATGGCTTTTGATGAATGTGTGAAATTACCGGCTCCCCACAAAAAAGTTCAAGATTCTATGCGGTTGTCTATGCGGTGGGCGAAACGTTCCAAAGAGGTGTTTAAGGATCGCACGGGCTATGGTCTTTTTGGAATTGTGCAGGGCGGGACATATCAAGATTTGCGTTTGGAATCGGTTAAAGCTTTGACAGAGATTGGTTTTGATGGCTATGCAATTGGTGGTTTGGCTGTGGGGGAAGGACAAGAGGAAATGTTTAAGGTGTTGGATTACACCGCTTGTGCGCTTCCTGATGACAAGCCCCGTTATTTGATGGGGGTTGGTCGCCCAAGTGATATTGTGGGGGCGGTGGCCAGAGGTGTGGATATGTTTGATTGTGTGATGCCATCACGTTCAGGCAGAACTGGACAAGCCTTTACCAGCCATGGTGTTTTAAATATGCGTAATGCTTGTCATACAGATGATCATAATCCATTAGATGCAGAATGCACCTGTCCTGCTTGCAAAAACTATACGCGTGGCTATATTCACCATTTATTTATGGCTGGTGAGATTTTAGGGGCGATATTACTTACATGGCATAATATTCATTTTTATGAAAATTTAATGAAACAAATTCGCCAAGCGATTGAAGAAAATCGTTTTGAGGCCTTTTATCAATCTTTTATGGAGAGATATAAGGATGAGCGAAAATTTTAAAATAGAACCTAGATCCAGAAAATATGAAGGTTTGGCACCCCTTACAAAAGATGTTAGTGCTTTGACACGCCATATTTTTGGAGAAAGAGGGTTTGTTGGTATTGATTTAATCACAAATTGGGCTGATATTGTTGGTATGGAACTTTCACAAGGAGTGTTGCCTGTGCGTTTGACTTTTCCACAAAAGCAAAGATCAAATGGTGTATTGCATGTGCGAGCAGCCGGTGGTGCGTTTGCCCTTTTGTTTGAGCATCAAAAATCACGTGTTATTGAACGCGTGAATACTTATTTTGGATATCCTGCGGTGTCTGATATTCGTATTGTGCAAGGGGCGCTTAAATTACCAAAACCCGAAAGTGAGGAAGTTGAGTGGCCATTGGGTGACGAAGAGGTGCAAGCGTTATTACAAAAAGTTGATTCAATTGAAGATGATGCTTTACGGGCGCGAACGTTTGAATTGGGTGTTGCTATGATTCAAAAAAGGAAGCGTTCATGAAGTCTATGTGGTTGTTTGGCTCTGTTTTAATTGGACTGTTGGTTTATCAAGTTTATGATAAATGGATTCAAGATGAACGTGCTAAATGTTTGTTCTTTCGAGGCGGAGAATGTATTACCTGTGACAGGATGGATGCGTGGCCTGTGGGATATAAGGAGAATTGCTCTTGTCATAATAAGATGGCTTATTATGTGGAGGAAGGACTTTTTCCTGCATGGCAATGTGTGAAACGTGAAGAATCGGAAGAGAAAATTCCGGACGTTGGACCTGTTTCCATCAATTCAAAGCCCTGTCCAAAACATCATCCTTTAAGAGATATTTTAGGGAATTGTTATGCCTGTGATACGCCAACGCCTGTGCGTATTGCTCATGCTGAAAAGGGTGCTGTCTGTGGTCAGAAACGCTATACCACCCCAGATCAATTTGTGGATAAGTCACAGCTGTGTCCGATACTGTCTGATATTCAAGATTCAGAAGTGTGTGTTGCTTGTGGGGGTGTTGTGTGGAATGGTAAATGCTTTAATGAAGGAGAAAATCATTTTTGTGTGGAAAATCACGATTGTCCAAATGATGAGTGGTGTTTCCCTTTAAGACAATATAAATATAAACAAGGTGTGTGTACTAAACGCACAAAACATCGTTGGTTTTGTTCTGTTACAGATGGTTATGATTTAGCAACAACAAAAGATATATGTATGCGTCAAGGAATGCATATTCCGACATTGGAAGAAATAGAAATGGCAGAAGAAGATTTAAGTCAATTATGTCCGACGCTGGATATGTGGGCTTTTTTTGCGCCAGATGGTGTGGTTTGGTTAGAATCTTTTACACGTGAATTTTTATTTACGCGAGAGGCCGAGTCTGATAAGTTGGGCGGACATACTTTTCATGCTTTGTGCCATATAGATAATTAAAATAAAAAGCCCACCTTGAAGATGGGCTTTGATATCAAATATTCTTGCTTATTTGCATGGGGAAACGATTTCAATGATAGAAATGCCCAAGAAGGCTTCGTTTTCACAGACACGTTGTCCACCATGATAACCACGGATACCCATACAGGCAGACAAAGACAACATCGCAGCAACAGCCATAGCCATCATAATTACTTTCTTCATTTTATTTTTCCTTTCTTTTGTTGTGGGCTTTTGCCCATTTGTTAAACAACAAATTCAGCATATGCTTTTATGTAAAGGTTGTCAAGTGCGGAAAATAAAAAAAGCAAATCACATTCGATTTGCCTTAAAATTTGGTGGAGATACGGGGATTCGAACCCCGGGCCTACGCATTGCGAACGCGTCGCTCTACCAACTGAGCTATATCCCCAAGCGGATGCAGGTATTATAGCATTTTGATGGGGGGCTGTCAAGGATTAAATTTTGTGTTGACAAGGATATAATTAATTATGTATATTACTTGGTAGTGAGTTGATAACAGGGAGACTTATCATGAAAAAATATTTTTTATTTGCGTGTGTTGCTTTGTTTTGTTCTGGTGCTACGATGGCAACTGAAGGTGATCTTGTTTCCAATACGAGGGAGATAGGACTGGCTGTTGAAAAAACGAAACTTACGGAAACAATGGCTGAATTGGGAGAAAAGTCTAAAAAATCTAAAATTCAAGAAGATGTGCGTTTTCCAGATTTAAGTGATTTTTTTGATGGGTTTGATTTATTGAGCAAATCATTAAAAAGAAAAGCAGAGGGAGGGACTGATGGTGCAACGGTTCAACAAAGCGGGGACGATCTTTTGGTATATGATGGGGATATGCGACTGAGACTGAAAGTTACTGCTGCGAATACTGACGGATTGATTAATTTTGAAATGTATTATCCAACAGGCGAAAAAAAAGTAACAGGTGACGGGTATTTAAATGGCAGAAAAGTATTCAATCTTTGGGATCAACAGGGTAAAAAATTGTGTGAGGTTATTGTTAGAAAAAATCAACTAAAAGACGATTCAAGCCTGACCTGTTACTTTGAAGATAATGAAAAGGAGGAACGTTGGTACAAAAATGGTGATGTGATTCATGAGGGAAGTTATATAAATGATAAAAAAGAGGGAGAGTGGTATTATTATTATGAGAAGGATAAATTAAAAGAAATTGCACATTATAAAAATGGATTATTGAATGGACAAAATACAGGATGGTATTTTAACGGGAATACAAGGTTTGTTGATACTTATCAGGATGGGAATTTAGTGGAAGCTAGTATTAGTTATTATCCAGATGGGGCGGTGGAATACATTTCTGATTATACTAAAGGTTATCGGTGGTTTTATCGTGAAGACGGGAGCGTTGCGATGGAGGCTGATATGAAGCAGTTTAATTGTCACAAATATGATATTCCTTGTCAATCAAATATGCGTTCTTCGTGGCTTTTAGATGGAAAAAGTATTGAGTATTTTGAAAATGGTCAAATTAAAGAAGAGGCGAATTTTAAGCTGGGACAGGTTGATGGTAAACGGACGATGTACTATACAAGTGGTGAGTTGTGGCAAGAATTAACCTTTAAAGATGGAAAGTTAGAAGGACTGCAAAAAATATATTGTAAAAATGGTCAATTACATGGTGAGACCACGTATAAAGATGGTAAGGAAGATGGAGATTGGGTGATTTACTATGCCAATGGACAGATTCAAGAAAAAGGTCAGTATAAGGATGGTAAGAAAGATGGAGAATGGAAATTCTATGATAAAAATGGCCAAGAAACGGAAAATCCAGATCCAGTAGAAGCTGAATGTTAATCTTTCACCGGAACCCAGACGGTATCGGATAATTTTTCAGCGCCTGCAATTAGCATAATCAAACGGTCAACTCCCAAGGCATTGCCACTGGCCTCGGGCATGCCATATTCCAACGCTTGCAAGAAATCTTCATCCATAGGATCATTCCAACCGTACAGGCGTTTGCGTTCGGCATAATTAAAATTAAAGCGTTCTCGTTGTTCCACTGGATCGGTGAGTTCTGAAAAAGCGTTGCACAATTCTACCCCGCATACATACGCTTCAAAGCGTTCACATACCTTTGGATTGTCTGGCTTTTTACGGGCAAGGGCGCCCAGTTGAGTGGGATATTCGCACAAAATTGTTGGTTTTCCATCGCCCAGATGATCCTCTACTTTGTTCAGCATAATGCGGAAAAAGACGTCTTCCCATGTATCATTTTCTCCACAAAAGATCCCATTTTTTTTGGCCTCTGCTTTTAAATCATCTGCCCATAAATTCACATTTGCATAGCGTTTAAAGGCTTGCTCTACGGTTAAAATTTCCCATTCTTGGAATGGATTAGTTGTACGATTATTGTGTTTTAATTCTTTGACACCGCAAGCTGTACAACAGGCGCGAACAAGTCCAATTGTATCCTGCATCATGGCATGGTAATCTGTGTTTGTTCTATACCATTCCAACATCAAGAATTCTGGTGCGTGTGTATCGGAAACAGGCTCATCTCTGTAAGCATGGCAAAGCGTATAAATGGCTGTTTCTCCTGCGACTAGCAATTTTTTCATGGCAAGTTCGGGGCTTGTGTGCAGATACATATCGCCTGTTTGAAAACATTTCAAGTGTACCTCATCACTTGGGGCAGGTTGCAGGGCAGGGACATCTACTTCATTTAATCCCGCCGAATCAAAGTGTGCACGAATTGTTTTAATCACTTGTCGGCGTATGTTCCGATAAGGTGTGTTTTTCAAATATAAATCAGGTTTCCACCATTTCATCTTGACTTTCCTTTCTGATTTTAGTATACTACATTTATTCAATTTTTTCAAGGAAAGGATAAAACGATGAAGCAACAAGCAAACCAAATGCGCCCAGGTTGGGTTATTGACTTTAATGGTAAACAATATTTGGTCACAAAAATCAACATTATTACACCTGGTAAAGGTGGTGCCTTTATTCAAGTAGAAATGCGTGATGTGAAGACTGGTTTAAAGACAGAACAGCGCTGGCGTACAGCTGATACAGTTGAAAAGTTGATGAGTGAAGAATTTGATTGCACTTATTTGTACCGCGAAGGTGATAAATTGTGCTTTATGAATTCTGAATCCTATGATCAATTTGAAATTATGGCGGATACGATGGGCGACAAAGCGCTCTATTTGCAAGATAATATGCCTGTCACCGTAAACTTTATTGAAGGAAAACCTGTTTCTGTCAATTTGCCACCGCATGTGACCTTGACGATTACGGAAACCGAACCGGCATTAAAGAATCAAACGGTCACCTCTTCTTATAAGCCGGCAGTATTGGAAAACGGAATTCGCACAACGGTTCCTCCATTTGTCAATGCGGGTGAAAAGATTGTGGTATCCACGATTGATAACTCCTATGTGGAACGCGCAAAATAAGTAAATTTAATCTAAAAAAATCCCCCGACTTAAAGGGGGATTTTTATTATGGAGTTACTGGCGTTGCTGGTGTTCTTGTTTCCGGACAATTAATGGTAAAATCCTGCGTTCCGAAAGAGGTATTTACAATCATACAAACCTCTGGCGTAGCACCATTAACATTCATTTTTTTCCAGTCTGTATTATCCACAGACACTGTCACTCCGCTGTAAGCGCTCTCCGGCTGTATATTGCCATAAGAAGAACCGCTGGGATTCGTCAGTTGGCTGGCTGCTGACATCATATATAAAGTGGAAGCGGCAGCAATAATTTGATTGGCCTTATACTTGTTCATCGCCATAGAAAAGCCGGCGATACCTGTTACAGATAAAACACCCATCACAGCCAAAACGCCCAGCATTTCCACCA
>DFKH01000014.1 GCA_002373815.1 Alphaproteobacteria bacterium UBA3650 | reverse complement strand
CCTCAGGAGAATTCCAATCCCCAAATCGATCCTGAGCTACAACATCGGGATTGATGTAAACAGCATCTTCCATCCATTCATGGCGAAGGATTTTGGATGTAATTGTCGTTTTTCCAGACCCATTTGGACCGGCAATCACGATTAGCACAGGGCGATGTTCAGTCGGAGACATAACTACCGGATTTTTGCTGCAGCGCGTTTGAGTTCGGCGAAATAACGGGCGGTGGCTTCGGCATCAGCCTTGCGGGCATCGTCAAAAGCCTCTTTCATCAACTGTGAAAGAAGCTCGTCCGATGGTTCCTCGGTGCTAGTCAACTTATAAGTATCCAAAGTCATTTTACCACCTCGTTTTCTGTAAATATACTCTTTTTTACGGAACGGAGCAAACTAAACGTCCTTTTCCCCACTCTTCAAGAGTGATTTTTGCAGAAACCGCCAATAAGCTATTCGGGACTTCTCCCAGTGCGGACAAAACTTTTTCAGCCTCTTCACTGGAAATTGCAAGATAATGCGTTGCCGCCCAAAGCCTTGTGCCCATAGACGGGGCGAAAAGTAATTCATGGAAATCTTCGCTGGTCAATGCGCCCTGAGCCTTGATTTGCCGATAGGCTTCCATCAATTTATCATAAGCCTTATTCGCTTGTTTATGGTTGCCCGCTTCAATAGCATCGCCATACAACTTCGTTAGTTCGGCATATTCACTTATCCATTTCTTGTTTGTTTCATTCATAATCAACTGTAGGCCTATTCATATCAACAATCCCATTTTCTTGCAGACGCGGCGGGCATAGCGGATATTTGACGGATCTACATTCCATATAAGATATCCGTCAACAGATGAATCTATTTTACCCATCCGTTCATCTTCTTTGATTTTATCAATCAGAGAATTTTGGACATGGGTTGAATTTAAAATATTGACTGGATAAACATCCTTCAGAAAACCTTCGCAAATTTTTTTATTATCTCTCGACCATGTTTTGTTGTGGTCATCATGTAAAGTGTCATCTAAATACCCGTTATCCTTACAGTTACATATAAAACCATAATCAATTTCAAAAAAATCTTTCATATATGAAAGGAAATTTGGCACTTTCGAATTTTCAAAACGAATCAAAAGAGAATTAAAAGAATCTAGAATTCTATCTTTCCCTTCATCAATTAATACTAACGGATTTTCATTTAGGGACAATTCTGGATATATAGCCGCACTAACCATTGATTTAAAATTAATCTTTGATATAGATTTCGCGGACACGACTTTTATACCATAATACACTTTTGTAATAAAATGGTATTTACGCGGTTTATAGTTTATTCCCGGATAAGCACATATCGCATCAACCAATTCTTTCGAAAGTTCAAACGATTTATCGTAATTTATCAACACAAGATAATGGTATGACTTTATAGACAGCCACTCGACAATCCAATCAAAGCAAATCCATTTTATCAACAATATTATCCCAATGATGATTCTAAAGGGGTTTTTATTTGCTTTCTTCTTTGCTTTTTTCTTCATCAGGATTCCCCTTCCCCATTTTGCATACCCAAAATATCCGCCGCCACAAAACCATTCGACTTCAAGAACAAAAACAGCATAACGCACATCGCTATTGAAACGATTGAAAAAATGACATTTGATAAATTGGCTGATTTAAACAGGTTTATCATTTTCTTTATCCGTTCATTCTTATCAAAATCAACAATCAGACATTATTCAAAATCCAATATAATATTCTGTGTTTCTTTTTCAGTTTTCGATACTTTTTGGCGAGTTGTATAAATCTATCTCTGTATTCGGGATCCATTTTATTATGCGGAATTTCTTTGTTGATGAATATTATAAGGTCTAGAAAATTTGATATGAACCAAAAAGAACACCAATTATGATACGTTGGTTGACCCTTAAAAGCGTCAATTTCATAAAAGGGGAAAACGAACCAAACATTAATATATGCGTAATCTTCCCATGGAATAATACGTTTTTTGGGAAGAAAATTTATCATGTATCCAAAAGTTAAACCTCGCTGAAGCCCTTCCTTTGTAACAACAAAATATTGACATGCCAAAAATAAGAAAAGCGCAATAAATGCAGGAATTGCCAGATAAGGAAAAATTCCATTTTCCGTTTGCAAATATGTAAAGCCATCGCTAAATATAATCCAGTACAAGCCACCAAGGCCCAGCAGTCGCCACACAAGGCGTGGCCTCATAATGACATAATCCATAAGTTTAGACCTTCATCAAAAAATTCCGCATTCATAAATATAACCTATTCCGCTCGGAAATTTTTTCAAGTTCACTTTTTACCGCAGGAAACAAAAACAGTTCTCCCTTTTCCGCCAACGACATAATACCTTTTACAGTTGATACTTGTTGAATAAATCCGCTTAAAAATTCATCAATAAACTTTTTCAAGTATTCGATTCGTTCATTATCAGGTAAATCGGAGCCCCAATCAAAAATTTGATCGTAATCTTTGGGCGCGCGTCGAAAGACATCCCCCACATCGTTGACAACCACTTCCCGAGAAAGCTGGTAATTCTTTCCAAAGACGCCTTGAATATATAGCTTGATGTTTAAATATACCTGAGAAGAATAATTTGACTTTTGGAATGAAAGAACGATAATGACTTCTTCAGTCTCTTTTACAAAGCCCCCAAATTTCGTTTCGAGCCCTATGCTTTTTGTTATTTCTGCGAACGTTCGTTTAAGGACTTTCAAATTCATCTGTTCATTTCCTGTTTAGACCAGTTTCAATAAAAACCGCCATATTCGTGATGGATTACTCCACAAAATTCTAATTCTTGCAAAAGTCCTCAAATTTAAGTTCTATATTCCCACCCAACCTACGATATTCACTGTAAAAATCTAATGCAGTTTCACAATCATCTTTTGACGGTTCGCGTCTACGTCTAAGATTGCCTAACGCAGAATAATAATACGCTTCGGGATATATAGATGCGTAAGGAAGCAATAAATTATACGGAAATAGAATCCAATTTTTTGAACCGCCTGCTATTGTTCCATTTTCAAGAGACAACTGATATGTCAGCATATCGATAAAAAATTCAAAATCACCCAACTTCACATCTGAATGCAAATAATCTTCCATGGCTTTTAAAACGTCCTTGCCATTATCTTTGGCCGCCAATTTTTTGAATCCATTTTCCATAACATAAACATGTGCCGATTTACAATTATTTAAGCGGAGAGCCGTATTCGGATAAATCGAAATAATTAAAGCCTCGACAAAGCACTGGATATCCGTTTTTTGAACTTGAAGAGAATCGATCTTATTTTCCGCCACACTCGATATATTTTTCGAGGGCGTCTGTATTTTATTTTTTGAAGAATCGAGGTTTGTCTGTTGGCCCAAAAGAAAGCCAAGCATCAAGGCAACCATAAAAACTATGACAAAGACTATTACATTTTTTTTTGGAGAACGTTTTATATTCAGCGTTTTTCATTTGGAGTTGTCCTTGTTCAATAAACCTTGTTCATAAATATAACCTATTCCGCGGAAAAACCGCATTCAAAACATTTTCTTAAAATCATTCTTGAAATTTTACTTAAAATTTTGCATTTTGAGAAAGGAGGTTCCTTATGCCCTGTATTCCTGACCAAGAACGGTCGGGGGTGCTATGTCGTTATCGACATCAAGGAATACGAGCGTATGGTTGCGGCACTCAAACTCCAGAAGGCTCTCGCCGATGGTGAGCGCTCCGCCGAGCAGGGAGGCTGGCGTTCCGCAGCCGACGTGCGGAAGAAATACGAGGTTTAAATGCCTTTGGTTGTATTTTCGCCAAAGGCTTCCGAGGATTTGGACGAAATCAAGGCTTATATTGAATCCGAACTCAACAGCCCTAAAGCCGCAAACAAAAAGATTCTTGAAATCTGTTTATGACGAAAAAATATACAGTTTCAGTCAAAATGCGGTTTCCATTCCGCATTTTTTATAAAAAGCGTTGTTTTTATTCCGCATTTTTCTTATTTTTAGGGGAAAGGAGCCCGCAATATGGAAGCACTTTTCGAAACATACACGAACCGCCTAGCGAGAGTTGACACGAGATTCGTCCGCTATCTTCACGATAAAATCAAGTGGAGTTCCAGGTTGATTGTCATTACGGGATCAAGGGGCGTCGGCAAGACAACTTTGTTGCTTCAGCATATCAAGTTGACAAAAACGGAATCAGATTCGCTCTATTTGAGTGCCGACAGTATTTACTTTACGAACAACACGCTGTACGATGTTGCTTCTAAATTCCACAAGCTGAATGGAAAGTACCTTTATATAGACGAGGTCCACAAGTACAAGAACTGGTCCACAGAAGTCAAGATGATGTACGACAACTTGCCCGATTTGCATATTGTTGTGACAGGTTCATCGGTTCTAGATATCACGAAGGGGACAGAGGCCGACTTAAGCCGGCGTGCCCTTATTTATAACTTGGAAGGGATGTCTTTTCGTGAGTATCTGAACTTTACGCTTGGAACAAAAATAAAGCCTGTTCCGTTGTCAAAAATTGTTTCCAATTCGTATGCACTGCCCGCCGACATCTCGCATCCGATTCCGTTGTGGATGAATTATCTCAAGATGGGCTATTATCCGTTTTTTAGAGAAGACGATTTCTATACGCGTTTGGATAATGTAGTGAATCAAACTCTGGAAGTCGATATTCCCACATACGCAAACATGAACGTAGCGACTTCTGTAAAGTTGAAAAGGCTTCTTTTCATCATAGCCCGCAGCGTCCCATTTAAACCAAATTTTTCAGAAATCGGCCGGGCCATTGACACCGATCGTGGTACTGTAGCAGATTATTTTATTTATATGGAAAAGGCGGGGCTGATTTCTAGATTGCGCCATGCCAATGACAAAATGGTTCTTTTGGAAAAGGTGGACAAGATTTATTTGTCAAACCCGACACTTTGTTTTGCTCAATCGGGAGAGAGGCCCGATGTCGGTAATTTGCGTGAAACGGCTTTCTATTCGTTGATGCGAGTGAACAATAGGGTGGCATCTTCGCCTATATCGGATTTTTTAATAGACGGCATGACCTTTGAGGTTGGTGGCAAGAACAAGAAGCGCAAGCAGATTGAATCTGTTGAGAAAGGCTATGTTGTAAAGGATGATATCGAACACGGATTCCTCAACACCATTCCGCTATGGGCATTTGGGTTGAACTACTGAGGACTTAGATACAATCCAATCAAATTTCGCAAAATGTGAAATTTATCGTATCAAAAAAATGTCTCTGGATCCTTCCCCTTACAGGGTCAGGATGACAATGCGAGAGAAATATGGTGATCCCGGCACAAGGCCGGGAAGACAAACGCAGTAGATAACGTTCTGGATCCTTCAGCCGTTGGCTTCAGGATGACGTTAATGGGAATGGAGATTCCAGCACAAGGCCGGGAAGACAATGTTGGAGTTACTTCTTGTCGCGGATGCGGGCGTAGAGGGATTCAGCTTTTTCGGTGTCGCCGGCGTTCGAGAAAATGTGACCGACGTTTTCGGCACCGATGCGACCCTGGGAATTACCGGCACGCCATGCTTTCATATAACATTCAAACGCTTCGTCGTAGC
>DFKH01000069.1 GCA_002373815.1 Alphaproteobacteria bacterium UBA3650 | reverse complement strand
TAATTTTATTTTTATTTATATATATTTCTTCTTTCTCTTCTTCTACTGATGATTTCTATCGTGATTTCTGGTGTGAAATTTGTTCTGATTTCAATATCGATTTCAGGTGTTTTTTTAAGAATAAAAAAGTGCTGTCGATGCGATTAAACCATCGCAAAATATCAAAAATATGTTTTCAAAATACTATCCGCATATTGCGTTCGCAACGTTATTGATTGCGCGATAAGTGCTACTATCCATGATGTGCGTGTACCCTTCGGTGGTGGTTATACGGGAATGCCCGGCCGCTTCTTTCATAGCCGCCATATTTTCGCCTATATTCGCCCCCATACTGATAAAAGAATGCCGCAGATCGTGTATTCGCATGTGCGGAAGTTTTGCGTATTCCAACGCCCATTCAAACGGTTTGCGGATGTTATTTATCGGGCGACGGGTATTACCAACGCCAGGGAATACATATTTGCTTCCCAACGCCTTGGCTTCATCCAGCGCAGCCTGCAAATATGGTATAACCGCATCGCATAACTTCACATCCCTTGCACCGGTCTTACTGTCTTTCAAGTGTATCACTTTGTGCATCAGGACGACTTCATCTACTTCTAGTCCCGTTATTTCTGATGCTCGACATCCAGTCAGCATTAACACACGCAGCGCGTTGAATAACCGCGGATGCATTCTGGACGCTTTTGGTCCAACATCCAGCGAATGCGATAATGCACGATATCCGTCTTGATCAAGTATCTGTGGTTTATATACCTTGTTTGCACCTTTGCGAACATATTTGCATGGATTGGTATTACGATCCACGTATTTATACATTTCGCACCAGTCCCAGAAATTTGAAAATAACGACAATGCTTTATTTGCGGTTGAAAACGATATCTTTTTCACCCATTTGGCATAGGCGTCCATTACATGTTTTTCTTCTATCTGGCGCATGTATAATTTATCAAACATGGGCCCCAGGTATAATCGATATTCGCCCCAATTGGAATCTTGCGTTCTTGGTTTCTTGTAAACCTTGGCATATTTTTCCATGTATTGGGGAAATAGATCTTCGAATTTTTCGCCAAGATCTTCCTGTTGTTCTGTTTTTTCGCGACGCGGGTCTTGCCCATTGGCAATTTGACGCCGCAAATTCCATGCCATTTCACGAATGTCTTTGATTGAATAATCGTTATATCGCCCGATATAAAGATTGCATTTCTTGTTATCGATTTTACATCCCAAGAAAAATCTGATTGCGCGCGTTGATGCGGAATACCGCAGAAACAATCCGGGGATTGTTCCATCGCTTACCTGTAAATTTACATCAGAACGCAACAAATGTATCCAAGTATCGCGAAACGGCTTTGTATAGCATTTCCATTGCTTTTCCATATGTGTAACTCCTTTGGTTGCGACTACACAGTGCAACACACAAATAAAATAGCAAGTAAAAACAACTATTTTTTGCCGATTCTTTGTTGTTCCAACCATTGATTCACATCGGATTTGCGATATCGCACCATTTTGCCGATTTTAAAGTATTCCGGTCCAATACCCAGCGCACGATATTGACTTAATGCCGAAATGGATGATTCAAGATATTGAGCCAACTGTCTTGGCGTCATAAGTTTATCTTTTTCTCCGTTTTCGTTTATAAAATAACAACTTGTATCTCTCTCCATCCCCCAATTTTTTTTGAACTCTTGTTCCATGTTTTTCTCCTTTGGGTTTTGATGGTTTTTGTCCGGTTTAAAAATGTCTCAAGATATCGTCAAATATCGCAACATTTTTTAATATCCGTACATATAATTTATAGCACATTAAAAAACAAAAATCTTCTAAAAACGGCACTTTTTGTAGTAACAAAAATGTATCATAATGTATCAAAAGCATAAAAAAGACTAGGTTAGCAACATTTATCAACATTTGTCCAATTTACGCATCGGCGTCACCCGACCCAAAAATCACCATTTTCCAACGAATCAATTTTGATAGAAAAAAGCATATATTTTTCTATCGATCAAGTGCCCGAATTTTTAATTTTGTAACCTTGCAGCCGAACGACAAATCCATCAAGTATACATTTCTGAACACAGAATTAAATTTATGCTTTTGTAGTTTGTCAGAAAAATGTACAAAGCCATTTTCTACCACAATTAACAAATCGCACTCATCACAATTTTTCTTATAGGATTCAAATTTTTGGTTTTTGCTATCTATTATTTTCTGGACGTCATCAAAAGGATCTTCAACACATCTGCCCATATTATTGACATGGCACGAAGTGTGCGGTTCATGCATTAAGCTGCCATTAACAATAAAAGTTTGCCCTTTTACATCCAGCCACTTTTTCGTTATTCTCCATGCTTTTATTCCTTCTGATTCCAGCGCAGTTATAAATGCTTCTTTTAACTCATCGTCTGACGCATTTAAATGATCAAATCCTGGGTTGTAACAAGCATCCATATGTTCTGCCCAATTCAAACTCCATTCCCTTGGATCATGAACATCAATCAATAATGACAAAGGGATTCCTTTCTGTTTAAAGTATCCGACCACCTTTTTAGCAACCCTTTCCAACCGCATTGTCGCCGTATTTTTATCACTTTTGTAAATAAAATTGACGATTTCCAACCCAGTTGTTGGTCGACCTGCCACCTCAAATATAAAGTCCGGGCACTCGCAAGACTTTTTGATTGTAATTCCATTGCCTTGCATCCATTTTTCACCAATTTTATGACGTGCGAACAATGCCAAATAAGTCGCCTCTGTGCCTTTTTTGCTATCATCTTGAATAATAAATTGTCCACCTTTGTTCACAACTTCTGTCATGATATACCCTATTTTATGATAGGCACCCAAACCATATCTTCTCCGACTATCTTATTGTTTTTAAGTATAAAACATTTTATATAATGGTTCCCAAACCATTTTGTTATTTCATAACGAACCACCGGTTTTGAATTATCTGTAACTTCTTCTCTTAGAACTTCCCCACGAGGTTCTTCGCAATCTGGCGCATTAACGACCTGCCAGCATACAGTGTATGGCACTGGACAATCTGTTTTTAAACTAAATTTTAACCACGCTTCATGTTGTAGTGGTATTTGGGTTTTATAAAAGCTTTCCCACTCGGCCACATTTTTTGCTTTGTCTGCATGATAAATCCCGAATTTTTTTCTTTCTACTTCTGGGATTATTTTTACTCTATATGTAAGTGATTTTGATAAATGGGTTTCTTCTGCTTCATTGGCGTGTGCGTAGAACGACGGTAGATTTTGGCTTGCCAAATATAATTCATATTGTGAAGTTTTTGCTCTTTCAAAAGACTCGTCTAATCCGACAACACTTGTACTTTCATCCAATTCAATTAAATGTTTTATAAAAGAATCAACATTTTCTAACCATTTTAATAGCCATTTCTTTTTCTGTGGATCATTCTCCCAATTTTGCGAAAAATACTCACCAGGGTTAGCCGGATTTTCTAATTCAAATTTATCGCCCAAAATTTTTAACGCATTTTCTTTAAAATTTTTCAGAGCACCATATAAAGAATACTCCTTCTTAAACGACAATGCAGCAAGAGTCGTGATAGCTATTGAAGCCGGTTTGTAATCTCTAATTTCTTCAGAGTCAAACATCTCCGATGCATGTTTTTTTAATATTTGAACCATATTTTGTAAAGGAGAATTGACCTGGTATGCAGGTAATGCATGCAACTCATCCATAGCTTGAAAAACATCTTTATGTTTAGAACGTTTAGAAATTTCATCAAACCAACGAATGAATCCCCTGGGGTTTGATTCTATCCATTGGTCATTTCTATCCACCACCTTGATTGCGGTATCAAAAAAATGAGATTTATCTGGATAAACATTTTTTAAATACGTTATTCTATCACTATCGCCGTACCTCGCAGGAACAATATCCATATCAAACTGTTTCGGAAAGCTCAGTGTATAACACATGGACCATACCCGTTTATCCGCATTTAAGCAAGGATTTCCTTCTTTGTCTTCTTTAAGGCGTTCATTGACCGCCTGTTTTATTTCCTTTGATGAGTGCAATATTTCACCCTTCGTTAACTCGACAACTATATCTAAATCAAAACTATCCCCTTTAACCGGACGCACAACAGTACCAAGTGCAAACGATCCTTGAGGATAAACCTCCGGTTTATATTCTTTAAAAAATTGACCAGATTGTAACCATTCCCCAATTTCTTTGTATTTTCGTTCCGCCAATCTACGTTGTTCGTCTGTAATTCCCAGAGAACTCGCATATTCAGCTAATATTTTTTCTAGTTTTTGTTCGTTAATTTGAGTCATACATAATCCTTAATCCAATTTATCATCAAAGCTACCTTCGCCCTGTTTGATACCCTTCTTAGCTTTTTCATATGCCCGTTTGGGAATTTGTAAAGAAAATTTATCCAATTTATATTTTCTATCATATAAACGGTCTAGTTTGATCTTTAATTCTTCGTCTCTTTGACCGAATTCTTCCGTACATTCTATACGCATAAATTGCCTGGCCTGATTATACAATTCATCGTATAACTCTCCCGAATAAAAATGTGAATCTCTATTTTTCTGTGTATTTAAAAAAGTAAGCAACGAAGATAAAACAAACACTACGCAACTTAACATATGACCAATTGGTTCAATTGAATAATACACTCCTACAGCGCTTATGATTGTAAGCGGAACCCCTAACCAATAATGCAAGTGTTTCCAATATTCTGCAGCATAAAAATGCCCTTTTGATGAATATAGAGCACAAATTGCTAATTTTCTGGCTTCTTCTTTAATATTTTCACGAATTGACATCATGCGCATTCCTTTGTTTTTCTTTGTGTTGTAATATAGCAAATTTGGGTATATTTTCAAGATGTATCACTATCTTATGGCACTAAAACATTCCGTAAGTCGTGTTTTACACGTTCTGTCTTTTGTATGTTTTTGGCACATCTGGCTACACGATAGTGCAATTTTTTTGCTACACAGGAGCTACACATAAAAAAACAGCTACACAGTGGCTACACAGCTATACGCGAAAAAGTGGCAGATTCATGCATCTTACACGCTGCAACCCAAGGAAATCCAGGCAAATTGCGGATCTGCTGTTAATCCGTATGTCACTTTGCCAGGTGAATTTTACATACAAAGACCCCAGATTTCTGCGAAATTTTGACAAAATATTGATTGTTTATAAAAGCATAAAATGGCCATTTTTACAAAAAACATCCCTAAACATACGGACTGGTCCGTGTGTCACGACAAAACGCCCCCATAAAACCCGCAGAAAACTGGTACCATAGTCCGTGTGTCTGCTAAAAAATTTTACCCAACAAGCTGAGAATATTACAAAAAACCTTCGTTTTTGTTTGATTTTGCTTGATTTCGCACAAATCTGGTCTACAATTAGGTGCAAAGTTGTTATATGAGAACTCTGAATACAACAAATTCTTTGCCAGAAATTAAGCATGAAAGCGGTTATTCAACGCTGGCAGTATACCCAAGGCTCCATTTTTTCAGTTTGGATTTGTCAGATTATATTGGCATATTAAAGCATGGTAGCTTTGGAATATCCCTGCAAGATTTCCCCATAACCATATCCTGTGCTACTGGTACTGTTGAAGATAAAATCGCTATAAATGGCGGTAAACAACATTATGATCTTGATGCGAGTGTTGATTTTGATAAGTTGCGCCGCAAAACCCAGATAGATAAGTTTTTCGATGTAAAAGTTTCTATTCCAGACAGATTGCAAGAGCATACAGGTATAGGAATATCCACCCAAATAGTGGGCGGTATATATCTTGTTTGTGCTAAGCATTGTGGCATAGATCTGAAAATAAATGACCTTTTTGATCTGGGTGTGGGTCATGTATCCACATTGGGGTTAAATTTATTATTTAACCCAGGTATGATTGTTGAAAATGGCGTGAGTTATAAGAACGGAATCGAAAAACCGGTTAATTCCGTAACGATGATAGATAAATTCCCTTTCTGGATAATCATTGCTGTTCCAAAAGACAATCAATCCCTGTCTGCAAAGTTGGAAGATGATTTTTGGGATAGCATATTACCTGAAAATGTTGATATTACAAAATCTGTTTATAGAGAGTTTTATGGGGAATGCCTGCCAGCTGTAATAGAAAAAGATTTTGAGACATTTGCTAAGGGTATTGATAAAATCGTGCATTTGGGATCAAAAAAATGCGAAGAAGATATTCAATCACCAGAAACAAAACAGCTGTTGGCAGATTTAAGACAAGAATTTGGATGTGCCGGAGTTAGTTCTTTGGGACCAACGGTGTATAGTTTTGCAAATCAAGATCCAACAGAGCAATTAAAACAATTGAGTAATAACAAATATGATTTTTATGTGGTAAAGCCATGAACAATAAAGGAACAGTTATAATATCTGCTTGGGGTTGTTTAGGTAAAACGACCTTTGCCAAAGCTCACCCCGATATCTGTCTGGACATTGAATCAATTCATTACAGCCGCATTTATCCGACCAAGGTTGTAAATGATGAATTTAGCAAAGGCGATTTTAATTTTGTTCCAAATCCTGCATACCCTCAAAATTATATCAATGATGTGGTTGCGAATTTAGGTAAATATAAATTTATATTTGTGACTTTGGCACGTGAACTGTTTGCCGAATTTGATAAACTGGGTTTGGAATATACAATTCTTTATCCACTCAAAACACGTAAACAACAAATACTATCCGATGCCCGTAAACGTGGAAACAACGAACCTTTTATAAAAATACTTGATAGGATTTTATCTTCATCGGAAGAGCATGATTACTTAAAAAACAAATGTAAGTATAAAGAATTTGTATATTTGCCGGACAATGAATACGTGACCGACTATATACACAGGAAATATAATTATGAAAGATAAAGACGTTATTTTTATTGCAGGATATCCTGGAGCTGGCAAAGGTACCATATGCCAAGAATATTGTATTCATCACCCCGATGTGTATCATATATCTGCTGGCGATTTAATTCGTGATGTAATAAAAGAAAAATCAAAATCTGATTTTAGGCACGCATTATTGACCACTGGCGACAAAGAAACCAAGACATCGCCTGCTTGGGTTATATCTGGAATAATGGCTGAAAAAATATCAATGGAATATCATCAAGTGTATTTACTTGATGGATTTCCACAAAGACAAGAAGAATTGGATTTGTTTGCTAACAACCAAAACATCCATATTATCGGCAGCATATTCTTTGATGCAACCATGTCCAATTGTGTCGACAGAATGACTAAGCGCGGCATGAGAGATATCGAATTATTTGATAAAAAATTATCTGAACCAGAACAACATACCTATTATCAAAATAGATATGTTAAATATTCTGCCAATGTACCAAATTTATCAAATCTGTTGTTGCCACTTGGAATGCAAAAGATTGATGCAAACAAAGTAATATCTGACGTATACCAGCAATTTACAAGCATAGTTTCACAATTTAACCAAAGGAGAAAGTAATGGAAAAACAGCCTGTAACAACAGAACCACATTTTTGGAATAACATGGAATTCCAAATAGAATTTATACCAATTGATAGCAAAGCAGAAATGCCAGATCTGCCATGGGGCGGTGTTTATGCTATCGGCAATTTGAATGGGAAAGTCCCAGTTGTTAAATACCCAGAAAACATAGAATATCCATTTGGATTGCCTGGCGGCCACGCAGAAAAAGGCGAAACCATAGAACAAACTTTGGCACGAGAAATCAAAGAAGAATTAAATATGTCTGTCAAAGAATGGATGCCTATTGGATATGAACGTGTTTCTTTGAAAGGCAAACCTGGGTATAAATATGCTCTGTATGTATATGCTGTATTAGAAAAAGACGGCGAATGGTGCGATGATGTTGGCGGTTGTGTCATTGGATATGATTTGATGAATATTGCTGAAATTGCTCCAAAAGTAAAGAAAGGTAAACGTATGGATTATATGGTCAACAAGGTAACACCTAAATTCTAAAGATATGAAAATAAACCAATATGATCTTATTTGTTTTGATTGGGATGGAACTTTGGTTTCATCCCATGACACGTATCGCAAATGCGACCAGTTTTTAATTTCCAATAACTACAACAAATGTGTGTCTTTGGATACATTAAACACCATTGTGGCAGATTATTGGGACAAATACGGTATAAATGGTTTGAATAATTATTATCGGGATTGGGCAAAATTATTCAATAATAATGAAGATAAAAAAATTGTAAAACTTGGGTTTGATCATTTTCTAAAAGAAATCCAGTACAAAGAAAATGCTGCGAATGCATTAACAAAATTAAAGCAACAAAATCCAAATGTAAAAACTGCTTTGATTACAGGATCCAGAAAACAAGAGATAGATTTGTATTCTACGGATTTATCAGAAACTGGCAAAGTACTGAAGCCAAATGCCTTTTTTGATTATATAGTAACCAAAGATGATGTAAGCCAATCAAAGCCAAATCCAGAATCATATCAAATGGCATTGGAGCACTTTGATATGGTTGAAAAATTGAACAAAGTCCTTGTCATAGAAGATTCTATGATTGGTGCTATATCTGCTTATTTGGCCGGATTAAAAAACATTGGCATCATATATGATCCACATTCTGATTTTGAAAGATATGATCTGAAAAAATTCAACAAATATTATTGGGAGAGCTGGGGAGATTTTGAAAAGGAAATGTTAAATGACTGATAGCACGCTTTTTTATGCTGATGGCGCAAAGAAATTAGCTCAAACACTGAATGGAAACGAACGTGTTGAAACAGGTATAAGACCTTATGCTTTCCATGCAGGGAATAGAATATCGCTGATTGCTTTGCCATATTTGATGTGCGAAGAATTGGCAAGATTGGGCAAAGATGTGAATTTGGATTTCCAAATTACTTTTGCAGATACAGAACAGCGAGTATTAACCGGTACAGATATCGCAAATTTGATATTTGATACAAGACCGTTGGATACTACAATTCAATTCAGCACAGAACCAGATGGACGTGTCACGACTCGTGTTTGGGGCGAATATATAAAAAATGAATTTGCGTATATAAAAAAGCATTTTCCAAATATAACTGCTAATTTCCAATATTGCTCTGATTTGTATAAAACAACCCCAGTTTTCAAGCACTTGATAACAAAGACATTATTAAACCAAGCAGAGATCAAGCAAGTAATGTTAAATGCATCTGGGCGAACCACAGATAATTCAAACACAACATTTGCTTTGACAGTATGCCCGAAATGCAAAGATACCCACACCCACACAGAAATAGATGGCGATAATATGCAAGTGAAATGCGACAAATGTCACACTGTATCAACTGGGCATTTTTCTAGTTTTGATTATTGGTTACATCATAGCATCTCATCTTTGGGCAGTTGGGAAATGTTTCCGCAGAATAATGTTGTTATTTTGGGATTGGATCATTACTTGTACAAAGATGATGCGGTACGTGAAGCCTTGTATCACTATTTCTTTGATAAAGCACCTGTTGAAAAAAGATGCCTGTATGGCAGCCTTGTTGTTGATAGCAAAGGCAATAAGATGGGTAAATCATCAAAAAATTATTTTGATATATCAACCGAGGAAGCAATTGCAATATTAAAAGCCAACCAAAATTCAAAATATATTTATTTATCCCAAAAAACGAGGTGATTTTTTACCTTAATACTTCAAATTCATTTAATTCCAACATATCGGTGTCTGTGAAATCTGGTTTTGTGTTGCAAAAAAATTCTTTATGGACACGTTGCCAATATTGCAAAGATAAATTTCCCTCTCCCTCTGTCTTTGCCCAGTCTTCATCAACATCACAAAAACGACATTTTCGCACATTTTTTATACGTATTTTGATTTGTTCGTTTTTAGAATTATAAATTATGTTTATATCACCAATTTTTGATAATTGGTCATCGCCACCATACAAAGAACACGTGCCGCGTTTTTTGCCGCACGCAACTAAATCAAATAATTCATCATTATCAAAAGTCCAACGTTTCATTTATTTTGTCTTGGTTTCGCTTTTATACTTCAAACATTCAGAATAAAACTGCTGTTTAGACAACCCTTCCAATGCTATTCTGGTTGTAGAAACTACATTTTTCAGATTCTTGATTTCATCCAATGTAAAATATCTCATATTTGCACATTTGTCGCCTTCACAGTTGCGAATTGTTCCTGTATATTTTGCTACTTCAAAAAAGAAATCAAAACTTTCGGTACGGCTTGCTAAATTGCTAATTACGTGCACGCATTTTATATCAGATTGCACAATGTCTATATCCAGTTCTTCTTTGGCTTCACGAATGGCCGCGTGCATAGCCGTTTCGCTCTGCTCTATATGTCCAGCTGGCAAAACCCACCAACCACCATCATAGTTAAAGAACCCATCATTACGAAAGAACAACAAAACCTTGTCGTTTTGCTTTATAATTAAATTTATAACACCTTTGAATAATGCACGTTCCGCCATTTATATACCCCTTGCTTATACATTATTTTTACATATTTATTTCTTTTTTCAAGTTGTTACTTTTGTATGCTCTAGATACATGTGGCTACACGATAGTGCAATTTTTTTGCTACACAGGAGCTACACATAAAAAAACGGCTACACAGTGGCTACACAGCTATACGCGAAAAAGTGGCTGATTTATGGGCCTTACACGCCGCAATCCAAGGAAATCCGGGCAAATTGCGGGCTTGCTGTTAATCCGTATGTCACTTTGCCAGGTGAATTTTACATACAAAGACCCCAGATTTCTGCGAAATTTTGACAAAATATTGATTGTTTATAAAAGCATAAAATGGCCATTTTTACAAAAAACATCCCTAAACATACGGACTGGTCCGTGTGTCACGACAAAACGCCCCATAAAACCCGCAGAAAACTGGCACCACAGTCCGTATGTCTGCTAAAAATTTTCTATATTTATGGCGGAATACCACCAAAAAACAAAAAATCTACATATTAGCTACACAAAGCACATTACACAACATATACAATAAAAAAACACACCTCATAGGGCGTGTCATTCAAAAAACGAACCAACGCTACATCACAGCAACATTCAAATCACTATTTGCCGGTCGGTCAAGTGGTATAATCTTTGCCAATTCTTTATCGCTTATATTACGAGAAGCCAACACCATATCATAATGCGTTTGAATACGCAGGAAATATCCCTGGGATAAACCAAAGTAACGAGTAAGACGCAAATCTATCGCAGCAGAAATACCACGTGTTCCATGTACTATGCCATGAATATAGTTTGCCGGGACATCAATCGCACGTGCCAAAGCATTCATGGACAACCCCAACGGTTCCATAAACTCTTCACGCAAAATTGTTCCAACATGGTCAATATCAATATAATTAGACATTTTGATACCTCTTGCTTATCTTGTTATGTATTATATAATATATAACACATAAAAGTCAAGTGCTTTTTTAATGATATTCTACTATTTCGACATTATTTGCTTCGTGGTCAGCCCATGTAAAACAAATCCGATATTTATGATTGATACGAATAGACCATTGCCCTTTACGGTCACCAGACAAAATTTCCAAATTGTTAGACGGGGGTATACGCAAATCGTCCACAGTTTCAGATGCGTCCAGCATAGCCAATTTTTGAAATGCCCGTCGCTGAATATCGGTTGGGAATTTCTTAGACCGTTCACCCCGAAATATCTTTTCCGTTTCGCGACAATTAAATGACTTTATCATCATATCACCATCATTAAATCATCACTAGCATAGCCATTTATACTGATTTAAGCAAGGTATTTTGTTAACATACGACATATTCGTTACACATATAAACACATTGATTTTTTCGATGTTTTATGATATAATGCTATCAACTTTAAGGGCACATTTTGTGCCGTTTTTTATATCCGCGTTTGGCGGTTTTTTTTATTTAACAAAGGGGGTTATAATGCAAACACCAAAATTTTTACGCAATTTATTATAATCTAATAAGTAATGGCAAACCAATTTCAAGTAAGGCATACAAAGGTCAAAAGCCAGAGAATAAAACAAATAAAAATGAGACACAAGACATGAAAATGAGCGATGATGGTATAAATATGTTAAAAAAATTGGAAGGTTCTGTAACCAAAGACGATAAACATGTTATATATGATGACAAAACAGGTAAACCCGTTGATACGAATAAACATTTACCAAGTGGGGCTACAATCGGTTATGGTCATTTGATAAAAAATGGTGAAGATTTCAGAAACGGAATTTCTGAAGCCAAAGCTACAGAATTGTTACGTACCGACATCGCAATAGCGGAACGAGCTGTACGAGATAATATAACTGTACCGTTATCACAGAATCAATTTGATGCTCTTACTTCTTTGGCTTATAATATCGGTACAAAAAATTTCGCAGATTCAACCGTTGTTAAATATGTAAACAATCCAGACCTAAAAAACACCACTTATCCTACATTAGAATCCGCATGGAAAACATGGAACAAATCTGGCGGACATGTAATGACAGGTCTTAGCAATCGTAGGAATGAGGAGTGGAATATGTTCAACAACTAAGTTAAATTATTCTGGCGAGACAATATATAAAAGCTGTTGGACGTAGGTTTTTATTATTTCCAAATCAGAATTTGCCGCATTTAATCCAACTATCGTTCCGCAATTCGGATTACAACTATCAGGATATTGCATAGAATAAGCCATATCGGACGAAATTTTAATAAAATTATTAAATTCTGATACCATTTGTTGCTTATTCTTTGCATACTCTGCATCTATAATCTTATTCGCAACATTTTTATAGCAATCTTTTTGTTTGTCGACAATTTGCACTATCTGTATATTAGACGTTGCCACTTGTTGTTCGGCTTCAGCAACCTCATCGCATTTTTTTACCATTTCACGATATTCGTTTGCCACACAAACCGGTGTTATCATAAAAAATACTATCAAGTGCAATAAAATTCTTCTCATACTCAACATGATAGTTTGGTTTATATTTTATGTCAATTCAAAACAAATCTCAGTCAGAAAAAACTCCAACTTTTGACAAACCAGTTGATATAAAACCTGGTCAAATAGATATTGATTTCTTTGTATATATCCTGCAATAATAGGTGTATGAAAAAGTTAGTGTTTGTATTATTATTGATAATTCCAATGGTTGCTGTTGCCGATAGGCGTAGTGATTTTGTTAATAAAATACTTGAATATGAAAACACACAAATCGACAATAATGCCGCACAAATAAATGCGTATGGTGTAAATCAAGAAAAATTGGATATGTATCGGGCTGCGCACCCACGCTATAATTTCCC
>DFKH01000063.1 GCA_002373815.1 Alphaproteobacteria bacterium UBA3650 | reverse complement strand
GCTGAGCTACGCACCCAAGTTCAATGCACGACATTTTATACTAAAAGGAAACGTCTGTCAAGAAAAAAATGACAGACGATAAAATTTTAACGTGAAAACAAACAAGTTCTTTGTCTATATTCTTCCATTCCAAGTCCAAAAGGTGTGGCTTGTCTTTCTTGCCGTTGTGGTAAGATATGCAACACCATTGCCTTTAATTGAGCTTTTTTGCGAGGCGTGTGAGGTGCCTTTGCAAAAGCTAAAAACTCTGCCAAAGCCCCTTCTAATGCAATTTTCTTGTCTTTCTTGTTCAATGCGGATGCATAAATTTCATGAAATCTAAGTGGAGCAACAACAATTCGTCCACGATTAAACGTGCTTTTGATGTATTCTGCCAATTCTAAGCGTTTTTGTTCGGATAAATCTAAGGCGCAATTCTCCATAATATTTAAAGCCGTGACAAAGCGATGATTCATAACGCCTTCAGATAAAGAATCTAACGGATATTTTCTACAATACTGTTGCAGGCTATCAGTTGGCATTTTAAAAAAAATGCGTTGTTTTTTTTTAAGATCTTTGAATAAGTGATTCATAGTTATTTCCTTATAAAAAAATAGGGGAGATAAAGCCTTCTCAGACCAAATCTCCCTTTTATTGGCTCCAGCGGTAGGGCTCGAACCTACGACCAATCGGTTAACAGCCGATTGCTCTACCACTGAGCTACGCTGGAACAGTAGCTATCATATTACAATAAAAAGGTACAAATTGCAAGAACTTTTTTATCATAATACTTTTTTATCTTGGAGGCCGGTGCCGGAATCGAACCGACATCAAAGGATTTGCAGTCCTCTGCATAAGCCATTCTGCCAACCGGCCCCACGCAAGATGGGAATAGTTTTACACGATTTTTTCTCGATAGTCAAGAAAAAAATGAAGCCCCTAATATTTTTTTTAATGCATCAATGGCGACCATTCGGGATCCGAGGCGTCTCCAGAAGTTTGTAATTCACTTTCATGATAACCAGTAATGTCAATCATATATAACTTTGCTGTTTGACCTTTACCCCTTTTATCCATAGGGGTCTGACGCCAAAAGGCTATCATACGCCCATTGGGTGACCACGTTGGTCCTTCCACCAACCAACCATCGGCAATCAACCGCTCTCCTGATCCATCAGGACGCATCAAGCCAATATAAAAGGTACCATTTTTAATTTTAGTAAAGGCAATATAATCGCCACGAGGAGACCAAACAGGCGTAGCATAGCTGCCTTCACCAAAGCTGATCCGTTGCACATTTGATCCATCTGAATTCATCACATACAATTGCTGACGCCCCGAACGATCAGAGTTGAAAACGATTCGCTTGCCATCGGGAGAAAAACTAGGAGAGGTATCAATAGCTGAATGAGTTGTGAGTTGGGTTCGCTTTCCAGTTTCTAAGTGATAAAGATAAATATCAGAATTGCCACGTTTAGACATAGAATAAACAAGATTTTTGCTGTCAGGCGAAAAGCGTGGAGCAAATGACATTCCTTCAAACGTGCCCAAAGTTCTCGTATTCATAGTTTTGCTATCCATTAAATAAAGTTGAGGCTTGCCACCTTGATAGGACATATAAACAATTTCTTTCATATTGGGTGCAAAGCGAGGTGTCATTGCCATTGATTTGCCGTCTGTTAAATAACGCAAGTTTGCGCCATCTTGATCCATAATAGCAAGACGGCGTTCACGTTTGTCTGCATTTCCTTTTTCTGAAATAAAGGCAATTTTTGTGTCAAAATATCCTTTTTCACCTGTTAAGCGTTCATAAATAGTATCAGCAATAATGTGTGCAATTTTACGCCAACTCTCTGGAGCAGTAGACAATGTTTTAGCATCTAATTGTTGTTGAGCATAAACGTCCCATACCCGAAATGATACGTGAATTTTCCCATCCAAACCTTCTGTAATTTCTCCATGAATAAGGGCGTGCGCGCCAATTGCTTGCCAATCAGCAAAACGGGGTGTTGTATTCAATTGATCCATTTGTTGAATGTGGGCTTCTTGATCTATAACGCGGAATAAATGAGAACGCTCCAAATCAGCTTGAACAATTTGGGGAATCAATCGACTTAAATCAGAGTTTTGAGAAGAAAAATCCGCAATAGCAATAGGGGTGGGATCCGATTTTGCCCCATCAATACTAATACGTAATTCAGCCCGCACTGAAGTGATAAAAAATGTGAGTAAAATCAAAAATATCTTTTTCATTTTTTCCCCTTTCTAAAAGACATTAGCATTCATTGGATTAAAATTCAAGTGTAATTCTTTCCAATCATTATAATGGTCTGCATAGTGCTCTGATAAAATCTTGAACGGAGATTCATCACCCTTTTGAGCACAAATAAAGACGGCACGTCTTGCGCTTTCTGAAAGGGGTCGGAACGCAGGAAAGTTCATATGATTCACGACTTTTGCATCACGGATGGATCCATCTTTATTAACCCATACTTTAACTTCTACAACAATTTCATCAATGTTCTGAGCGCCTCCATCTATATTCCAACAATCACGCAGCTTTGAAGCGATAAAATCGCGGTGAGAGATAGTTAATATTTTATCCATTCTGCCCTCTGTACCATTATCCAATGCCTCTTCTGTTGTGGGTTGTTGTGATTGAGGAGCAGGGGCATCTTGACGTACTTTCTCAACACTAGCCAATAACGATTTCAAATTGTAATCTGGTTTTTTGGGTTTTGGTGTTGGCGCGGGTTTTGTTGGCTCTTTTTTCTTTTCTTCTTTTGGGGGTTGTACTGCAACGGCATCCTTTGGTGCAGGTGCTGGTTTTGGCTCTGGTTTTGGTTCAGGGGGCTTTACCTCAGGTTTTGGCTTGTCTGCTTTTGGAGCTGGTTTGGGTTCTTCTTTTTTAGGCTCTACTTTGGGAGATTGCTTTTTAGAAATAGATTTTTGAGGTAAATTTGTTTCACTAGCAATCTTGACTTTTGTTAAGTCGACCATCAAAATTGCAGGTGGCGCTTTGGTGTATTCTTTGGTAAAATGAAAGTCCATGAACATCAAACTGATGACCAGAGTATGTAATCCCAAAGAAAGTAAAAGCGCTTTCCTTTGCATTAGTCCTTATCTTCCATAACTTTTGAATCTGTTTTTAATCCGACTTGTGTAAAGCCGGCTGTGCGGAGTAGAGCCATCACTTCAATCACTTGACCATAATGGGCTTCGCTGTCGCCCGAAATCATCATTTGAATCTTAGGATTTTCCTTAACAATAGCACTTACTTTTTTAGTTAAAGTATTCATTGTAACTTCCTGAGTTCCAACGAAAATTTTTCCTTGTTTATCTATGCTAATATCCAAAGTTTTTTCAGGGCTTTCAATCGCTTTTCCATCCCCTCTTGGTAGGTTCAAAGGAATCCCTGTTGTGAGAAGTGGTGCAGTAATCATAAAGATGGCAAGCAGGCTTGTCATCACATCAATTAGGGGTGTTAAATTGACCTCTGCTTTAATGGTGTTCGTGTGGCGATGTTGCCTCATTTCACACTCCTTTGCGTTTCCAAAATGGTTGTCAATTCATCCGAAAATGTTTCCATGCGACCAGTCACGCGATCAATGTCATGTGTAATTTTGTTATAGCCTATCAAGGCAGGAATAGCGGCTATTAAACCCACTGCTGTGGTGAATAAGGCTTCTGCGACACCCGGAGCCACAGCTGCGATATTTGTGCTTTGTGTGGCACCAATGGCGTTAAAGCTGTCCATAATCCCCCACACTGTACCAAACAAGCCTAAAAGTGGTGCAACAGATCCTGTGGATGCCAAGAAAATCATACGCGTTTCCAATTTATCAACGACCTTATCAATGGTGATTTGAATGCTTTTGCTCAATCGTTCAGAGAGTTTTAGCCCACTTTTTTCTGCATGCTCTTGATTATGGCGCCATTCTTGATAAGCTGTTGTAAAAATTTGGGATAAAGGATCGTGACTATCTTTTGCATAATTAGTATAAAAATCAGATAAGGAAGTAGTCTTCCAAAATTTTTCTTCAAATTTCTTCATTCCTTCATTGATGCGTTTCAATGTGATCATCTTGTCAAAGATAATCGCCCAGCACCAAATGGACGCAAACAATAATCCCAAAATTAAACATTTCATAAAGACGTCGGCGTTTTGGAACATCGCCATCATAGAAATAGATGAGTGAATCACTTCGTTTTGCATATTAGTTTTCTCCTTTCACTAAATAATTTTCATATAAAGCGCGTACATCTGATGGAATTCGTTTGGGACGTAAAGTTTTTGTGTCTACGCTGACGGCTTCCACATGGACGGTGGCAATATGTTGATCACCAATCCAAAATGTCTGCTCGCTGATACAACTCGCGGCTTTAATTTCTTTCACCGCAGTTTTAATGGTGACAAGAGCATTTAAGGGAGCAGGGCGTTTGTATTCTACATCTGCGCGGCACACGACAAAAGCATCCCCTCTAGCTAACAAATCTGTAATGGGCATACCCGCATCATTAAACCATTCACTCCTGGCGCGCTCAGCATAGGCCAAATAATTGGCGTGATAAGCAATCCCGCTAGCGTCAGTATCTTTATAATATATTCTGAATTTAAAGTCATGTATTTTCATTTGTGTTCCTATTCTTCATCCTCTAATAAATCGGGTTGGACATATTGCATAGGGGTTTTAAGCCCTAAATGTTTGTAGCCGATTGGCGAGAGCATACGCCCACGAGGGGTGCGCATGACCAACCCCAACTGCATCAAGTATGGTTCAATCACTTCCTCTAAGGTGTCGCGTTCTTCTGATAATGCAGCACTTAAAGTGTCTGCACCAACGGGACCACCCGCATATTTTTCGGCGATACATCTGAGGTAACGTCTATCCATTGCGTCAAGGCCTTGTTTATCAACCTCTAAACGATTGAGGGCCTTATCTGCTAATTCGGCTGTAATGGCGTCGTTGCCCGCAAAATCACGCACACGACGCAAGAGACGTCCTGCAATACGAGGGGTGCCACGGGAACGTTTGGCGATTTCATGTGCACCTTCTGTTGTCATATTCATATTCAGGAGTCGGGCATTTCTTTCCACAATTTTTTGCAAATCATCTGTATCATAAAAGGTGAGGTGCATAGGAATGCCAAAGCGATCGCGGAGTGGTGTAGAAAGCAAACCCGAACGCGTGGTGGCACCAATCAAAGTAAAGGGGGGCAGGTCAATACGCACCGACCGAGCGGCTGGACCTTCACCAATCACAATGTCTAATTGATAATCTTCCATGGCGGAATAAAGCACTTCTTCTACCGCAGGATTCAAACGGTGAATTTCATCAATA
>DFKH01000096.1 GCA_002373815.1 Alphaproteobacteria bacterium UBA3650 | reverse complement strand
AAACCAGATTTGATTTTGATGGATTGGATGCTTCCTAATGTGTCTGGTGTTGATTTGTGTCGTGAAATTCGTCAGCATCCAGAGGTAAAATTGACACCTATTATTATGGTGACAGCGCGTGCTGAGGAAGCTGATAAAGTGCGCGGGCTTTCCTATGGGGCGGATGATTATATGACGAAGCCTTTTTCTGTGCCTGAATTGATTGCCAGAATTCAAGCGTTATTGCGTCGTGTGGTCATCAAGCCCAAAACAAAGATTTTAAAAGCAGGGGTGTTGTCGCTTGATTTTGACAAAAAACTTGTTTTAAAAGAAGGGGAAGCTATTCATATGGGACCGACAGAGTTTCGGTTGCTTGCTATTTTGATGGAACAGCCTGGACACGTTTTTTCGCGTGAAGAATTGTTGAAGCTGATATGGGGAGATAGTGTTTTTGTGGAACCCAGAACAGTGGATGTACATATTCGTCGGTTGCGCCGTAATTTGGAAGATGATGATTCTGAACTTATACGGACAGTGCGTTCTGCGGGGTATGCTGTGAAAGTTTAAGAGATGGATGATTTTAATTTAAATTCAAAATATAAGCATTATCGCAAAAGACGGGATGAATATAAAAATACGGTATTAGAGTTTTTGGTTAGAGAGCCGAGTCCAGAGAAAAATACCTATTTATTAGATTTAGAAACTCATCCTGATGATAAATTTGATTTTAAAAAAGAAGCTAATCGGTTGGTAAAACGATCGGCTGCACAGGGGCTGTTTTCAAGCTTTTCCATCAGAGATAGAAAAAATGCGGAAATACACGGAAAATTGCCTCAAGGATATCAAGTGGATTTTATTATTCCACCTGCCGTTGGGGGTGCTTATTCCATTGATAATTTATATATTGTGCCAAAAGAAGTTTCTTTGTTGATGTACCGATTGTACTGGCGACAAGTAATTCCTGAATTAAGAGCTTTTTTAAATCGAGGAGAGGTACACCATATATATGCGCAACTTCCGCCGATTCCTACCTTTTTTTCAAGACAGGATTTTTTAAATTTTGTGCCGAATTATGAAAAACAAGAAATTGCGCAGTATTTTGATCGTAAAGCAAAGTGGCGAGCCAATTCTTTGCGATACGTTTCTGTGTCAAAAAACAAAAAAACGATAGTGTTGCGGTTGCAACGTAGGGCAAAAGCGCCTGAAGGCATGAAGTTTTCTCTTGTAAAGACGAAAGCACCATCTGTGGAGGAACGCGCAAAGACGCGCCAGGAATATTTGCGCCAAAGACAAGATGTTGTCAGAGCTTCTTTTGTCAGAGGTGATTTTGATCATTTGCCAAGCAAGACGAAAGAAAAGATTTTGAAAACGGGTCATGTGCCAGAATATGCTGATTTAACATGTCACCATGTGTTGCCTCGATCCTTGGGTGGTGACAATGATTTGGAAAATATGTGTTGGGTCAGCAAAAATGATCATATCAGATTACATCGGACATATATAGATCCACTGATTGAATACATTGATGGCTTGTTTGATGAAAAAAGAGAGGTTTGGGTTGAAATACCTGTTCCTGAAGATTCAAAAATTCCAGTATTTGTTCTCTCAAGACAAGGCACTGTTGTTCAAAAAAAAGATGATAAAAAGAAAAATATGTCTCTTTTAAAGAAGGTTGCTCATCGCGTAAAGAGACATAAAAATCGTTGACTTTTTTAGAAAAATCTGCTATTATATTGTCGTTGTCGGGCAGGGGTTGTCCGACGTAATTTTAACTTTAAAGGAAATAAAATGATAGAAATACAGTTGCCCGATGGGTCAAAATTGCCCTTTGAAGCGCCCGTAAATGGACTTCAAATCGCAGAAAAAATTAGTGTCAACTTAGCCAAAGCTGCTTTAGCCACAATCGTGGATGGCACACTCACTGATTTAATGACGCCTATCACAACAAATGCAACAGTTTCTATCGTGACAACCAAAACCCCTGAGTCTTTAGAAATTTTGCGTCATTCCACTGCACATACTTTGGCGCAAGCTGTGGAAGCATTATATCCTAATGCCAAAGCGACCATTGGTCCTGCTATTGATAATGGCTTTTATTATGATTTCCATGGTATTATCTTAAAGGAGGAAGATTTGCCCAAAATTGAAGCTAAGATGGCTGAGATTGTAGCGGCAGATTTGGAAATTACACGTAGCGTTGTTTCACGTGAAACAGCTCGGGATATTTTTACGAAACGAGGCGAAACGTTTAAGGTGGAATTGATTGACGATTTGCCCGAAGATGTGAAAGAAGTTTCTTTATATGCACAGGGTGATTATGTGGAACTTTGTCGTGGTCCACACTTGCCACGCACAGGTTTAATTGGCAAAGCATTTAAGTTGACGAAGGTCGCGGCGGCTTATTGGCGTGGCGATTCTAATCGGGAATCTTTGCAGCGTGTTTATGGAACGGCTTTTTGGTCTGAAAAGGAATTAAAGGCTTATTTTGATTTAATGGCGGAAGCGGAAAAACGTGACCATCGTAAAATCGGTAAAGCATTAGATTTATTCTATTTTGATCCAACGGCACCTGGTTGCCCTTATTGGTTGCCAAAAGGTTTAAAGATGTACAATATCTTGCTTGATTATTGGCGTAAAGAACATGAAAAAGCGGGATATCAAGAATTTGCTGGTCCCCTCATGAACTCAAAAGTCTTGTGGGAAACTTCTGGTCACTGGGCGCACTATAAAGATGATATGTATCTTTTGACAGCAACGGAGATGGCGGAAAATGAAGTTTATGCTTTAAAGCCCATGAGCTGTCCTTCAACCATGTTGTTGTTTAATTTAAAAACAAGGTCTTATCAAGATTTGCCTATTCGGTTTTCTGATGTGGATATGATTCACCGTAACGAAGCGTCTGGCGCTTTGAATGGAATGTTCCGTGTACGTGAATTCCACCAAGATGATGCACATATTTTTATCACAGAAGATCAAATTGAGGAAGAATATGAGCGGCTGTTTGCCTTGGCTGATCAATTCTATAACTTGTTTGGACTGAAGTATGAGATGAAACTTTCTACTCGTCCAGATGATTTTATTGGTGATATCGAAACATGGAATCGGGCAGAAGATGCTTTGCGCCGGATTTTGGATAAACACTGTGGCAAAGGCAACTATGCTTTGAAAGAAAAAGATGGGGCGTTTTATGGTCCAAAGGTGGATATTGCCATGAAGGATGCTTTGGGGCGTGAATGGCAGACAGGGACTTTCCAATTGGATTTCCAATTGGCTGGGCGTTTTGGATGCAAATACATTGATAAAGATGGTAGCCAAAAGACACCCGTTGTGATTCACCGCGTGTTGTATGGCTCTTTGGAACGCTTTATGGGTGTTTTAACGGAACACTTTGCCGGGGCTTTCCCTGTGTGGATTTGCCCTGTTCAAGTGCGTTTATTGCCCGTGTCTGATAAACACCGCGAAGCTGCTCAAAAGATTTTGGATAAATTGCAAGCAGCGGGTATTCGCGCCGAAATGGAACGCCAATCCAACACAATTGGCTATCAGATTCGTGAAGCTCACAATGCCAAAATCCCCTATGCTGTGATTATTGGTGACAAAGAAATTGAATCGAACACCATTTCTGTGCGTGATAGAACTGGTGCCCAAAAGAATGCGATTTCTTTGGATGACTTTATCGCCACAGTGAAGAAAGTGAACGATACTCAATCTTTGAATTTATGGGATTAAATTGATATGTGAAGCACCCCTAAAAATAGGGGTGCATTTTTTCTGAACAAAAAACATTTTTGTTTTGTGCGAGCTGGTGCATATGAAAAAAATTATTCCTTTTGTATTTGTAAGTTGCATTCTCTGCGTTTTGGTGATTATTTTTAAAACAAATAAAAGGGAACCTATTGTTGAACCCATTGCATTGGATAACGCTGCACACATGAAATTAGACTTAAAGGCTCTTGAAAAAGTACATCAAAACAATGTATTCTTGCCACAATCAGTACGAAAAAAAATAGCAGTTAAACAAATACAAAAGCAGTCAGAAAAAATAGAAACAGAAGCGTCTATTCAGATGGAACAAGAGCTGTTGTGGAAAGAGGATGATATAACCCAAAAGGACGAAGAAGACAAAAGTTCTTTTTCGCATTGGGTTAGGCAAAAATTATCTGGTGTCAAAATGAAACTTAAATTGCCATTTTAATTCTTCAATTTTAAGAAAAAGCTTGACATTTGAAAGCGTTTTTGGTATGCTGAATCCACCACCTGAGGAGCGTTGGCAGAGTGGTAATGCAGCGGATTGCTAATCCGTCATCCTGTTAAAGGGATGCACAGGTTCGAGTCCTGTACGCTCCGCCAAATTCCGATAATTTTTTTGAAGGAAGAGTATATGTATGAAGATCACACGATAGAGGAAAGATACTTACATAATTTTTCTGACAAAGAAAAAGAAGTTTTCTGTCATCAACACGAAAAATGGGAAAAGAATATGGCTGAATATAAAGGCAAATTGTATGAGCTCATTTTTTCAGATTCTCCAGCCATTTTTGCAAATTACGACCCAAAACCGAATACTTTTTTGGAAATTAAATATGTTCTGAATAGGATTAAAGCCAATGATCCGAGAGATACAGCTTTTGAATTGGGGTCGATGGACAAAGTTCCAAATGCAGACAGGCTCGCTCTCGACATTGCAAAAGCTTTTCGTGAAAACACAGTGTGTAAAAAAGTTATTTTAAGCGGAATTGGTCTAACGGATAAGGGTGCGGTACCTATTTTGCGTACCTTAAGGCATAATCAGCTGGATTTATTGGATATTGAGAATAATAAGTTGGGAAACGATTCTGTTCAGACGATTGATGAGATTTTATCAAATCCTAACAACAAGTGGAATAAGGTAATTTTGGGACAAATTCAAACGACACAGGAACAGAAAAAAGCTTTAGAAAGACATCAAAACCTTTCTTTTGTTTCTGTACTTCCAAGACAAAAAATATCGCATCTCTTAAGAAATTTTTTGCTAAAACAACACTCTTAATTTTCATTTTGTACAGAATTGCCCGTCAGAAAAGAACAAGTTGTCTGGAAGTGACGACTTTTTTCTTTTTGACTTTTAGCGGAAAAGGGGCTATATTTCCTTACAGCAAAGGAGACATATATGCAGAAAAGTATTATCACTTCGGCGGCTTTAATTGGTACAGGTTTATTGTTGGCTGGTTTTTTCCCTGGGTATTATTATTATCATTCCCAAATGGATAATCGCACTGTGACAGTAAAGGGACTTGCCGAGCAAGATGTGGTGGCTGATTTAGCACTTTGGACTATTCGTTTTCAAGCCAGTGGTAATGATGTCTTGATGACCAAAAAAGATATTGAAAATCAACAAAAAATGATTACCGAGTTTTTAACAAAGGCAGGTTTTGGTTCTGATGAAATTTTAGTGCAGGGTTTGACGATGCAAGATGCCTATGCGGACAGTTATCGTGATAAATCTTCTATTTCGGCCCGATATACATTGAATCAAACGCTTTTGGTCAGAACGGATAAAGTTGCTTTGGTGCAAAATACTTACCCCAACATTGGTGATTTGGTTTCAAAAGGTGTGACCTTTAATTCCTATGGCAATGGGGTATCTTATGTGTATACAAAGCTGAATGAGATTAAACCACAAATGTTGAATGCGGCTATTATCAATGCTAAAGCAGCGGCCGATGAGTTTGCCAAGACTTCTGGGTCGAAGGTGGGGGATATTCGCCACGCAAATCAGGGTGTTTTTTCCATTACTGCACGTGAAGAAAATCCAGATTCTGGTGAGTCTAGTCAAGTGAATAAAAAAGTGCGTGTTGTTTCTACAATAGAGTATTTTTTGAAATAATTATCGAATTCGATCGTTCATCAGATCTCTGAAATCTTTTGCGGCTTGAGCGTATTCTGGATCACCTGGTTTGACGTATTTCATGCGCCATTCGTCCTTTCCGAACATTTCGTCCATGTCTTTTTCTCGCTCCGCACGAATTTTGCGTACCTGAGCAGCGCGTTGTTTTCCTTCAGGAGAATTCATGTATTTGTGTTCTTGAACAATTTCTGTCACAAAAGCTTTGCTTTGTTGCCAGTTGTGATTAAATTCCCGAACTAAGGGTACATTTTCTAATTGTGCAATTTTATTTTTTAGTGATGATTTCGGGGTGTCTCCATTTTTAAAAAGATAGTTATATGAAGCATTTCCAATAAAACCAATTAAAGCTAATCGTCCAATAAGTTTGCATAACGCCCATTTGGCATCCCACAGTTCGTCAAAAAAGTAACGAATACGATGTTCTCTAATACTATAAACTTCCTGGCGACGCAAGATTGTCTCCTATTCCAACACTGCTTTAATACGGCGTACACCAGCAGAGGATGATTCTTCTTTCAAGATGCGGAAATGTCCTAAATCGCCTGTATTTTGAGCGTGAGGGCCACCACACACCTCTTTGGATACGTTGCCAATGGTATAAACTTTAACCTTTTCAGCATCATATTTATGGGTGAACAAGCCTAAAGCCCCTTCTGCTTGCGCTTCAGCCAAAGTTTTTTCTTCGCAGACCACAGGGATTTTTTGTTGGATGACTTCGTTCACTTTTTCTTCCAAATACTTCAATTCTTCGGGGGTCATTTTACGATCAAAAGAAAAGTCAAAACGCATCCGTTCTGGTGTGATATTGCTTCCTTTTTGGCAGACGGTTGGTCCAAACATTTGACGCAAAATAGCCTGCATAATATGGGTTGCAGTGTGGTAGTGGGCGGATTTTTCAGAATGGTCTGCTAATCCTCCTTTGAATTTTTGTTCTGCGCCTTTACGGGAAAGCTCTTGATGTGCTTCAAAACATTTGTTGAACCCGTCTATATCTACTTTTACGTTGTGTTCTGTGGCAATTTCTTGGGTGAATTCCAATGGAAAACCATAGGTGTCATATAGGTGGAAAGCTGTTTCCCCATCAATCAATTCATTTTGAACACGAGAAAGCACTTTGTCCATTTCTTTTAACCCAGCGTTGATGGTGCGGTTAAAAAGTTGTTCTTCCTTTTCTAGCTCTGTCATGATAAAGGTGCGATTGCGTTCCAATTCTGGATAGTATGTTTTATACTTATCCACAACGCATTCGGCCAATTTAGACAGAACGAAATCACTGATGTCCAATTTTTTCAAATTACGAATGGCAATACGAATCAAACGACGCAAGACATACCCTTGATCTGTGTTGCTTGGAGGAACACCTTTGTCGTCGCCCAAAATAAAGACGGCTGTGCGTAAATGATCCAATACTTTACGGAAAGGCACCAAGTTTTCGGCGTATTTTTTGCCACTCAATTCCTCTAATTTTTTGCGGCAATCTTCAAAGACTTCTGTCATAAATACATCGCCTTCACCATTTAAGAAAGCAAGTGTGCGTTCCAATCCCATGCCGGTATCCACGTTTTTTTGCACGAGGGGTTCCATTGTGCCATCTTTTTTCTTGAGATATTGCATAAACACATCATTCCAAACTTCTGTGTATTTACCACAGTTGCAAGATGGGTTACAATTTGGACCGCAAGCAGGTTTGCCATTATCAATAAACATTTCGCTGTCTGGACCACAAGGACCGCCGTCTGCCAATCCCCACCAGTTGTCCTCGATAAAGAAAATCTGATTATCGTTTAAGCCTTGCGCCCGCCAAGCAGTAGCAGCTTCTTCATCTTTTGGGGCATTTTCGTTGCCCGCAAAACAGGTGACGGCTAATTGTTCTTTTTTAAAGCCTAATTTTTGGGTTAAAAATTCAAAACTCCAAGCAATCATTTCTTTTTTAAAATAATCGCCCAAGGACCAGTTTCCCATCATTTCAAAGAATGTCAAGTGACAATGGTCACCCACTTCGGCAATATCGTTGGTGCGCACACATTTTTGGATATCTGTAATGCGCTTGCCACCAGGGTGTTTTTCGCCCATTAAATAAGGTACCAATGGTTGCATACCGGCCGTTGTGAACAACACAGTTGCGTCATTGTCTGGTAATACAGAGGCAGAAGGTACTTCGGTGTGTCCTTTGCTTTTAAAAAAATCGATCCACAAGTTGCGTAGTTCGTTGTAAGTCATTGTCATTGTCAATTCTCCTTTTTAAAAATTACGTCTATTTTATCAAAAAAACGCTCTAAAGTCAAGGTATTTGACAAAAACAAAAAAGGGGTATAAAATGGCAAGGCAAAACAAAAGAAAGGATTTTAATATGCGTAAATTATTGATTGTTGGAATGGCGTTGGCCTTGTCTGCTTGTGGTACAACAGCCAATACCTCAAATGCCTCATTAAACACCTGTTTAACTCAAAAAGCTTATGCTGCTTTGAATGATGGATCTTTGCTGACAACTGAAGTAAAAACGTTAGCTAAGAATATTTCCACAGCTTGCTTGAAGCAATTGGCTTTGGAAAAATCAGGTTTAAGCGAAGAATCTGTGACAGCTGCTACCAATGTATTGACTGCGTTGAAGGCCGCCAAGACAGCAGAATAGACACCGTTTGTGAATATAAGGCCCCGTCCAATTTGGGCGGGGTTTTTATATCTAAAGTTCATCTTGACAGGTGGGCGTAAAAATGCTATGCTTATTTTGGATTGGGTGACGCCCAGTCTAGAGGGTTTACAGCCTCTTCATGGATGTCTGAGATAAGACATAAAACTTCCAGCAAGGCTGGAAGGCGTAAAATAAGACTTCTAGTCAAATATACGCACTATTTCTGTGAATAGCTGTAAACTTCCAGTCGCTTTCGTCAAGCGACATTTTTTATGACAAAAGGAAGTTTAAATGACAAAGTATCTTTTATTGTGTTTGTGTGGCATTTTATTGAGCGCTTGTACGCAGGCAGGCCCCTATGTAACAAATATTTCGCGTAGCAAATCCGGTGAACTGATGGTGGAAAAATGTATGATGATGCATAATGCTTTTTTGGCTGTTGTTCACAACGAAAATTGTACTTCTCAATCTATTTAAAAGAATCCCCGTCCGATAAAGACGGGGATAACCTTCAGGAGAAGAAGGAATTTTTATTCGGCTTCAGTGGAAGCATCATGATCGCCAACAATCATGTCTTTAGAAATATCTTTGGCGTGGTCACGAATTGCTTTTTCCAATTCCTCGGCTTCTTTAGTATGTTCTTTCAGCCAAGCTTTGGCGGCTTCGCGACCTTGACCAATACGTTCGTCTTTATACGAGAACCAGGCGCCTGCTTTTTCTACTAATCCCGCCTTGATACCTAAATCAATCAGTTCACCCATTTTCGAGATGCCTTCGCCATACAAGATATCAAAATCAACCGTTTTAAATGGTGGAGCGACTTTGTTTTTCACAATCTTGACACGTGTTTGGTTGCCAATGACATCTTCATGATCTTTGACCGATCCAATACGGCGGATATCCATACGGACGGAAGCATAGAATTTTAAAGCGTTACCGCCCGTTGTTGTTTCTGGGTTACCAAACATCACGCCAATTTTCATACGAATCTGGTTGATGAAGATGACCAATGTGTTTGCCCGCGCTACAGAGGCAGTCAATTTGCGCAGAGCTTGGCTCATCAAACGAGCTTGTAATCCCATGTGAGAATCACCCATATCGCCTTCTAATTCAGCTTTTGGCACCAAAGCAGCCACAGAGTCCACCACCAACACAGACAGTGTTCCAGAGCGCACCAATGTATCGGCAATTTCCAAAGCTTGTTCGCCCGTATCTGGCTGAGAAATCAACAAATCGTCAATGTTGACACCCAATTTGCGAGCATAGCTGGGATCCATGGCGTGTTCAGCATCAATATAGGCACAAGTACCGCCTAACTTTTGCGCTTCTGCGACCACGTGTAAGGCTAAAGTTGTTTTACCAGAACTTTCTGGTCCATAAATTTCAATAATGCGTCCTTTTGGTAATCCACCGATGCCTAATGCTAAATCCAAACCCAAGGAGCCTGTGGAAATGGCGGGAATTTCTACAGCGTTATCTTGTTGTCCCAAACGCATAATGGATCCTTTGCCAAAGGCTCGTTCAATTTGTGCTACCGCAGCTTCCAATGCTTTATCTTTTTCCATATTTTTCAACTCCTTGTTAAAATTCGTTCTCGTTTTGTTCTCATATCATAAAACAGAAAAAAATTATTTGCAACAACTTTTTTATTTTGGACTAAAAAAAATTGACAATTTTGTTAAATTAGGGTATACTAGCGTAAAAATAGCTGAAGGAATGAATATGGCTCCTTATGAACATACACATGGTTTTGAAAAAAATGATGATTTAGAACAATTATCCTATTTGGCATGGCATAGCAAATGGCAGAATTTAAAAAAGGAAATGTCAAAAAATAGGGCTTTACGGGATGCCTACCGCAGAGGACACCGTATGTTGACCCAATACAAAAAACAGGACACTATGGACTGGGGAAGGGTATTTAATTTTGCCTTTTTATTATCTCACACAAATGAATCGTTTGATTTTACCAAGCAAAGGCCTAACATTTATTGGGATAAACGGGTGTTGGATGCTTATAATCAATCTCAAGAGCAATTAGCAAGCGTGCAGCAAGTTCCCATGGTACAGCTGTCTTTTAACCCTTTATCGGTGGCCCGAGTTTTTGCTGAGCCAGATTGTTATCCGTCGGATTCTGTCAGACGTAATGTGGTATATTATCTTGGATTGCATCCCACAGAATGGAATGAAAAGTCTGTGGAGTGGATGTATCAAACATATCAATCCGAACAAAATCATACGCGACGAAAAACGTTCTTTGCGCCGCGTATGTTTGTCCGCTTGTTCAAAAAAGAAAAATAACATAAAATCTCAAAATTTTCTTGATTTTTGAATAAAATTTTGTTATAATAATCGCGCTGTTTAAAAAAAAGCAGCAAATAAACATGCAGGGCAGGCGCCTTGTGGGAGTTCCATAAGATCGCTTCCGGTGTGTCGGAAAATGAATTTCGGCATATTATCCCTGCAGAGGAATAACTGGAAAAAGAAAGGATTAAAAATGTCTATTCCAACAATTACTATGCGTCAGCTGATTGAAGCTGGTGTTCATTTTGGGCATAATGCCCGCAGATGGAACCCAAAGATGGCTCCTTATATTTATGGTACACGTGAAGGTGTGCATATCATGGATTTAAACCAAACCGTGCCGATGCTCTATCGTGCAATGGAAGCTGTTCGTGATGTGGCTGCCAAAGGTGGTAAAATTTTATTTGTCGGCACAAAGGCTCAGGCTCGTGATTTGGTGGCGGATGCTGCTGGTCGTTGTGGTCAATTCTATGTGAATCAACGTTGGTTGGGTGGTATGCTCACAAACTGGAAAACAATTTCTGCTAGTATCAAACGTTTGAAAGAAATTGAATCCAAACAAGAAAAAGGAGCTTATGAAGGACTCACCAAGAAAGAAAAATTAAACATTGAACGCGAACGCGAAAAATTGATGGCTGCTTTCGGTGGTATTAAAGATATGAATGGTCGTCCAGATATCGTGTTTGTGATTGATGTTCCTCATGAAAATTTGGCCGTTATGGAAGCCAAAAAACTGGGTATTCCCGTGATTGCTATTTGTGACTCTAATGCAGATCCAGATGGTATTACTTATCCAGTTCCAGGTAATGATGATGCTGGCAAGGCAATTGCTTTATACTGTAACTTGATGGCTGGTGCTGCTTTGGATGGTATTCAAGCTGAGCTGAAAGCCGCGGGTGTCGATGTCGGCGCTGCCGAAGAAGTCAAAGAAGAAGTGGTTGCTGAAGAGGAAAAAGCATAAGGACTTTGATGATGCCTAAACCAAGTGTAAAAGAAATTTTATCTGCCCCAATTGCGTTGGTACGTCCTTCAACCGACAAGGAAAAGGAAGTATTTATGGATAAAAAGGGTGGGTACTTTTACACTGTTGGTTTGGCGTCTGGCCAAAAATTTGCAGCGCACATTGGAGAGGATAAAGATAAAACTGAGCCGACTGAGGTCTTTACGCTTCGTCCGCTGGAAAATTTGTTGCCCAATTTGCGCGAAATTCAATGGCTTGTTTCTCGTGTTTTTGGTGGGCATGGTGTTGCGACAACATGTCGTTTGGCACCGCCTGTATCAAAAGAAGAGGAACAGAATTATCAGACAGAATTAAGTCCGAAAGAAAGATGGGTGACGTTGAATGGATTATACAAATATAATCCGCAACGTGTTTATGATAATCATCCAATGTTGGATAGATTAGGGGCTATTTTAAGTGCCAGACAGGCATGTGAGAAAGCTCAAAAAACGCTTTTTGAATCTCAACAAAAACTAAAATCCCTTGAAATTTTGGAAGAAAAAGGGTCTTCTATAAACGCAAAACAAATAATTCAAAGTATAAGGAAGGAGAAAACAAATGGCTGAAATTACAGCAAAATTAGTTGGTGAATTGCGCGAAAAAACAGGCGCAGGAATGATGGAATGCAAAAAAGCATTGGTGGAAACAAATGGTGATTTGGAAGCCGCTATTGACTTTTTGCGTAAAAAAGGGATGTCCGTGGCCGAAAAGAAAGCTGGTCGTGTGGCAAACCAAGGTGCTGTTGGCGTGAAAGTGGCTGGCAATAAGGGCGCCATGGTGGAAGTGAATATTGAAACAGACTTTGCTGCTAAAAACGCCGATTTCCAAAAGTTTGTGCAAGATGTGACCCAAGTGGCTTTGAATGGTTCCAATGATGTGGAAGCTTTGAAAGCAACAGCGATGAATGGTTCCACTGTTCAAGAAAATGTGGTTGCATTGATTGCGAAAATTGGTGAGAACATGAGTTTGCGTCGTGTCGCCGTTGTGGAAGGGGAAACTGTTGTTCCTTATTTGCACACAACATTGGGTAATGATTTGTGCAAAATTGGTGTGTTAGTTGCCGCCAATGGGGCAAATGCTGCCGAAGTGGCTAAACAAGTGGCGATGCACATTGCCGCAACCGCTCCAAAATTTTTGAGTGTGGCGGATGTGGATGCCGAGACAGCTGCCCACGAACGCAGTATTTATGCTGAACAAGCCAAAGCCAGTGGCAAACCAGAAGCCATTATTGAAAAAATGGTGGAAGGCCGTATGCAAAAGTTCTATCAAGAAGCCGTATTGCTGGAACAACCCTTTGTGATGGATCCAGACAAGAAGGTCAAGGATGTGTTGGCCGCCGCTGGTGTGACAGTAACTTCCTTTGCTCGCTTTGCTTTGGGTGAAGGCATTGAAAAGAAGCAAGAAGACTTTGCTGCCGAAGTGGCTGCACAAATGAATGGCTAATTAAACGAAAGGGGACTTTCATGAGTTGGGAACAAATTAAAACCGATATGCAAAATAATATGGCAAAGGCCGAGGAAGCTTTGAAAAAGGAGTTTTCGGGTCTGCGTACAGGACGTGCAACTACTGCCTTGTTAGACGGTATTATGGTGGAAGCCTATGGCTCGGTTGTCCCCTTGAACCAAGTCGGAAATGTGAGTGTGCCGGATGCGCGCACCCTGTCCATTTCCGTCTGGGATAAAAGTTTAATTAAAGCTGTGGAAAAAGCGATTACAGAAGCCAATTTGGGCTTGAATCCTATGAATGATGGGCAACTGATTCGTCTGCCGATTCCCCCCCTATCCGAGGAACGTCGTTTGGAAATCGTGAAGATTGCTGGGCGTTATACCGAGGAAGTGCGTGTTTCTGTGCGTAATTATCGCCGTGAAGCATTGGATGCGTTGAAGGCAATTAAAGACGCAATTTCTGAGGACGATTACAAACGTTATGAAAAAGAAATCCAAGATTTGACAGATAAAACAATTGCCAAATTGGATGAAACATTAAAAGCCAAAGAAGTAGAGATCAAGCAAGTTTAATGATGACAAAGATAGAAGATAATAAAGTTCCTGAACATATTGCTATCATTATGGATGGTAATGGGCGTTGGGCCGCCGAAAAAGGTTTAATTCGTACCGAAGGGCATAAAGCTGGTGCGGAAAATGTGCGTGTCATTTTGGACCATGCCAAGTCTCGTGGTGTGAAGTATGTGACATTGTACGCTTTTTCTTCTGAAAATTGGAGTCGTCCAAAGGAAGAAGTAAAAGTTTTGATGGATATCTTTCGTAAATATATGAAGGAAGATGTGGCTGAACTTCAAAAAAAGAAAATTCGTGTTTCTTTTATTGGTGACAGAACTCGTTTCCCAGAAGATATGCAAGAACGCATGAATGAGGTTGAGCGTGAAACGGCTGAATTTGATTCTTTTCATGTGATTTTAGCTCTTTCATATGGCGCTAGAGATGATATGATTGCGGCGATTAAACGTATCGCTATGGATGTGATTGATCGTCAATATATGATTTCTAATATCGATGAAAATGTTGTCCACAATGCGCTTTCAACGCATGGGATTCCTTATCCTGATTTGGTGATTCGTACAAGTGGGGAACAACGTTTAAGTAATTTCTTATTGTGGGAAATTGCTTATGCTGAGCTTTATTTTACGCCCATTTATTGGCCAGATTTCAATGAGCAAGATTTGGACATTGCAATTGAGGCTTATGGACGTCGTGAACGTCGGTTTGGAAATGTTTAGTAAAAAAAACTGTTGACAAGGCAGAATTTTTTGTATATAATTGGTGTATACTTCCTGAATAAAAAAAATCGGGTGGGGCTTTGAGAAAAGCTCCACTTAAATTTTAAAAGGAGAAAAAATGGAGTTAATTGAAACAATTACAAAGGCAATTGAACCAGCTTTGGTCGATATGGGCTATGAGTTGGTGCGTGTTGCTATCAATGGGGCAGAAATGAAAACTGTTCAAATTATGGCTGAGCGTCAAGATCGCAAAGATATGACGGTGGATGATTGTGAAAAAATCAGTCAGACGGCTAGTGCTTTGTTAGATGTGGCAGATCCATTTAGCAGACGCTGGGTGTTGGAAGTTTCTTCCCCTGGTATTGATCGCCCCTTGGTAAAACCTGAAGATTATGAACGTTTTAAAGGGGAAGAGGTCAAAGTGGAATTGAATACAGATATTGATGGACGTAAACGTTTTAAGGGAATTTTAAAAGGAATTCAAGGGACCAAAATCACGATGGACTTTGAAGGAATTGATATCTCGTTTGATTTTGCTGATGTGGCAAAAGCAAAACTAACTTTTAAAGATGAAACTTTAGATAACAAGAAAGGAAAAAAATAAGATGCAAAATGCAACACTCCCAAGACCAGAACTGATTCAAATGGCCGATGTTTTGGCTCATGAAAAAGGTATTGAAAAAGAGGCTGTTTTACATGCCATGGAAGAAGGTATTTCCAAGGCAGGACGTTCTAAATATGGTCCAGAATATGATATTCGGACGACGATTGATCCTAATAATGGCTCCATCAGTATGGCTCGTTATATCACTGTTGTGGAAGAAGTGATGGATGAATTTCGTGAAATCAGTTTGGCGGAAGCTCGTAAGTCTAATAAATTTGCTAAAGTGGGTGACGAAATTATTGATGAATTACCGCCAATGGATTTTGGGCGTATTGCTGCTCAAACTGCCAAACAAGTGATTACACAAAAAGTGCGCGAAGCTGAACGGAATCAACAATATGAAGAAATGAAAGACAAGAAGGGTGAAATCGTTCATGGTACAGTGAAACGTGTGGAAGCTGGTAATGTGATTGTTGAATTGGGACGGGCAGAAGCTCTTCTTCGTCGTGATGAAATGATTCCCAGAGAAATGTATCGTCCAGGTGATCGCATTCGTGCCTTGGTATTGGATGTGCGCAATGAGGTGCGTGGTCCGCAAATTTTCTTGACCCGTTCTCATCCAGATTTCTTGGCGGCTTTGTTTAAAGCGGAAGTGCCTGAAATTTATGATGGTATTATTGATATTAAATCAGTAGCTCGTGATCCAGGGTCTCGTGCTAAAATTGCTGTTCACTCCAATGATTCGACATTGGATGCACGTGGTGCTTGCATTGGTATGCGTGGTATTCGTGTGCAAGCTGTTGTCAATGAATTACAAGGTGAAAAAATTGATGTGGTGACTTGGTCGGCTGATCCTGCCACATTTATCATCAATGCCTTGGCACCGAATGAAGTGTTAAAGATTGTCATTGATGAAGAAGCTAAGAATGTGGAAGTTGTATTGCCAGAAGATCAATTGTCCTTGGCTATTGGTCGTCGTGGTCAAAACATTCGTCTTGTGAGTCAATTGACCGGGTGGCATATTGATATGATGACAGAAGCCCAAGAATCTGAGCATCGTCAAGCCGAAACAAAAGGGCGTGTGGACTTGTTCATGTCTGCTTTGGATGTGGATGACATGATGGCTCATTTGTTGGTCCAAGAAGGTTTTGCCAAGGTGGAAGATATTGCTTATATCGCGTTGGATGAATTGACCAGTATTGAGGGCTTTGACGCTGATTTAGCAACAGAACTTCAAAATCGTGCCAAGGCTTATTTGGTAGCAAAGGAAGCTGAGGTTTCTCAAAAATTAAAGGAATTAAAATTGGCTGATGATTTGACCAAGTTTGAAGGTTTAACTCCAGAAATGTTGGTGAAATTAGGCGAAAAAGGCGTGAAAACTTTGGATGATTTAGCTGATTTGGCTGGTGATGAATTACGTGAAATCATTGGCACAGATTTATCTGAAGATGATGCAAATGCCTTGATTATGAAAGCGCGGGAGCATTGGTTTAGTGAAGAGACACAATCACAGAAATAAAAATCCCAAAACAGTGGTTGGAACTCGTACCTGTTTTGTGTGTAAGACAATTTCCCCACGCGCCCATATGTTGCGTTTTGTTGGTCGTGTGGGGCAGGTTGTTCAATTTGATGCAAAAGAGGTGTTGCCTGGACGTGGTATGTGGTTGCATGCTTGTAAGGCGTGTTTAGAAAAAGCCATTGAAAAACGTATTTTTTACAAGGCGGCTAAAGGAACGGTTAAAATCCCTGAGGATTTAATGCAAGTGGTTGAAAAGGAACTTCAAAATTATCCACAAAAACAAGAACTCTTTTTTAAAGGAGCGATTCATGAGTGAAGAAAAGAAATTGACTTTATCCGGTAAAACATTGTCATTGGGTGGTACGTTGCGCCCTAATATGGGGGCTCGTAGTGGCGTTCAGGTGGAAGTGCGCAAGCAACGTCGTGTGATTACTCCCGAACAAAAGCCTGTTGTAATGACACAAGATGCGGCTCAAAAATTGAAATTGTTGCAGGAGGCTCAAAAAGTTGCCGAGCATGCCAAACAATTAGAGGCTGAACGCCAAGCGCAAGCCGAAAAAGCCCGTCAAGAGCAAGAACGTCGGGCGGCCGAAGAGGCGAAGCGTCAAGCGGATTTGCAATTACAGGCTACACAGCCCGTTGTGGAACCTCAGGAAAAAGCTCAGAAAACTTTTACTGATTCCAAGAAAAAAGATTTAGATGAAATTTTGGCTGCTAAAAAACAAAAAGAGCTTGAACAAGCCATGAATAAAGGCAAAGGTTCTTTTGAAGAAAAGCGTGCCAATAAAATGAATTTAAATGCATACAAGCAATATTCGGCAGATGATGAAGATTCTGATGATGAAAATGGTCCTCATCATCACAGACGATCTTTGGCGTCCATTAAACGTGCCAGAGAAAAGCAATATCAAAAATTTTTGAATGCTCAAAAAGGGCCTGCTGAAAAAGTAATTCATGATGTGATTATTCCTGAAACAATCACAGTACAAGAATTGGCTTCTCGTATGGCCGAAAAAGGTGCTGATGTTGTGAAAACATTGATGAAAATGGGGATGATGGTGACCATTACTCAAACAATTGATGCTGATACAGCTGAATTGGTTGTGACGGAAATGGGACATCGCGTGAAGCAACGTGTGGCCGAATCTGATGTAGAAAATGTGTTGAAGCATGAGGATATCCCTGAATCTGAATATGAACCACGTCCTCCCGTTGTGACGGTTATGGGACACGTGGATCATGGTAAGACATCATTGTTGGACGCATTGCGTTCCACAAACGTGGCCGCCAAAGAATCGGGTGGTATTACTCAGCATATTGGGGCTTATCAAGTTGTTTTAGAAAATGGCAAAAAGATTACATTTATTGATACGCCAGGGCATGAAGCGTTTACCGCTATGCGGGCGCGTGGGGCTCAAGTGACGGATATCGTGATTTTGGTTGTTGCTGCGAACGACAGCGTGATGCCTCAAACCATTGAAGCGATTCACCATGCCAAAGCCGCGGGCGTTCCTTTGATTGTAGCGATCAATAAAATGGATGTTCCTGGGGCCAATCCAAACAAAGTTCGTACAGATTTATTGCAACATGGCGTTGCGGTGGAATCTATGGGCGGTGATGTGTTGGAAGTGGAAGTTTCTGCCAAACAAAAAACGAATTTGGATAAGTTAGTGGAAGCCATTTTATTGCAAGCTGAAATGTTGGATTTAAAAGCTCCGAAGAAATGTCCAGCCGAAGGTGTTGTGGTGGAAGCGCGTATGGAAAAAGGCCGCGGTTCTGTGGCGACTATTTTGGTGAAGAAGGGGACATTACATGTTGGGGATTTGTTTGTGACGGGACAAGAATGGGGACGTGTGCGTTCTATGTCAAACGCAAAGAGTCAGGTCTTGGAAATTGCAGAACCGGCTCAACCTGTGGAAGTGATTGGACTCAATGGTACGCCTGCTGCTGGTGATGATTTTGTGGTGGTACAAGATGAGCAAACAGCACGTGATATTTCCGCTTACCGTCAACGCAAGGCTCGTGAATTATTGAATGTGAAGCGCATGGGTGGAACGGAAGGTTTATTGGCGCAAATCAAAGCGGGTCAAATGAAGGAAGTGCCTGTCCTCATTAAAGCCGATGTGCAAGGTTCAGTAGAAGCTTTGATTGGTGTTTTAAGTAAAATTAAAAATGATGAAATCAAGGTCAATATTGTGCATAGTGCTGTGGGCGGTATCAATGAAACAGATATTGCGTTGGCTCGTGCCAGTAATGCTTTGGTGATTGGTTTTAATGTGCGCGCCAATCAAGGTGCCAGAAGTGTTGCCAAACGTGATGGTGTTGATATTCGTTATTATTCCATTATTTATGATGTTGCTGATGATATCAAGAAAGTTGTGGAAGGTATGTTGACACCAGAAGAACACGAAAAGATTATCGGTTATGCCGAAGTGCGTCAGGTGATTTCCATCTCTAAAGTTGGTAAGATTGCTGGTTGTATGGTAACAGAAGGTGTTATTAAACGTGGCGCAAAAGTCCGTTTACTGCGTAATGATACTGTGATCTATACGGGCGATTTGGAACAATTGAAACGTATGAAAGATGATGTGCGCGAAGTGAAAGAATCGTTTGAATGCGGTGTGAAGTTAGCCAAGTTTGATGATATCAAGGAAGGCGACATTGTGGAATGCTTTGAAATAGAGCAAACTGCGGTGAAGTTTGTAGCAAACTAAAGGAGCGCTTATGAGAAGCAAAAAAGCACCTTCGGAAAGACAATTGCGTGTGGCAGAAGAAATCCAACATGTGTTGGCTAATCTTTTGATTCATAATAATTTTTTTATTACTGGCTTGAAAGCGCCCTACATCATGTTGACGGAAGTGGATATTTCATCTGACTTTTCTTTTGCGCGTATTTTTGTGCGTGCTATTCCACCTGTGGATACAAAAGAGCAGGTTGCCCTGCTTCGTGAACACAAAGGGCTTTTTCGAAAGGAAATTGGACGTAAAATTCGCTTGCGCATTGTGCCAGATTTGGACTTTGTGGCGGATACACGTATGGAAAATGTGGAGCGTATTGAAGAGTTATTGAATTCCCCAAAGGTAAAGGCTGATCTTGAATCCAAAGAATAACTTAAATGGTTTTTTGGTAATTGATAAGCCCTATCAGATGGGCTCTACGCAGGTTGTTTCTGTTTTAAAGCATTTTTTACGACCCACAAAAATTGGTCATGCAGGTACTTTAGATCCTTTAGCAACAGGTGTTTTGCCGATTGCCTTTGGTAAGGCAACCCGTTTGATTCCCTATGTGATGGCGGGAAGAAAGACTTATCAATTTCAGATTAAATGGGGTGTGGAGACGGATAGTGATGATTTGGCAGGTAAAGAAATAGCCAACAGTGACAAGATTCCAACAGAAGATGAAATTCGTGCTGTTTTATCACAATTTATTGGAAAAATTATGCAAACGCCCAATGTATTTTCTGCGCTCAAAGTCAATGGCAAGCGCGCTTATGAGTTGGCAAGAGAAGGTAAAAAAGTTGAATTAAAACCGCGTTCCATTACAATTTATGATTTGAAAGTATTGGAAATTCAACAAGATAAGTCTACTTTTGAGGTTGCGTGTAGTAAGGGGACTTATGTACGGACATTGGCGCATGATATAGCGCATGCTTTAGGGACCGTTGGTGTAGTGACCATGTTACGACGAATAACCTGCGATCCCTTTGATTTAACTGGGGCGGTGGTGTTGGATGATATTAAAAATGAAAAAATAAATGCTTCAAATATCAATTTGATTCCAATGGAAAAGGTGTTGCAAGATGTTCCTAAGCTAATTTTTTCTGAAATTGAGGTCAAGCGTTTGGCACAGGGGCAACGTTTAAGCCTTTTAAAAATGGATGTTGTAGAACAAATGGGTCCCGATGGTATTTATTGTGCTAAAGTGGATGGAAAAATACTAGGTCTTGTAAAAAAAGACGGGATTGTTATTTCGCCAGAGTTCATTTGGATAGACGCAAAATAATCGCTTGATTTTTGTAAAAAAATTGTGTATAATATGTCCGTTGTTTTTAATGAAAACAAAGTTAACCTAACTGATCGATATCTCGGTTTGTGCTGGTTTTGTTGGAAGAAACAACAAGTTAACTTATAAAGAAAGGATATAAAGATGTCGTTAACAAAAGAAGCTAAACAAAAGCTGATTGCAGATTTTGCAGTCACAAAAGGCGATACAGGTTCACCTGAGGTACAAATTGCTGTTTTAACAGAAAGAATCAATGCTTTGGCTGAACATATGAAAACACACGCTAAGGATTTCCATTCCCGTCGTGGATTGAATTCTATGGTGACAAAACGTCGTCAATTGTTGGCTTATGTGAAAAAGCAAGACAATGCTCGTTATGAGGCGTTGATTGCCCGTTTGAAATTACGGAAATAATTTCTCAGGATCGGGGTGTCAAGGGACGCCCCATCCCTTTGTATGTATGAATGATGATGAAAGGAAAAATATAAAGATGTCAATTTTTACAACATTTAAAAAGGAAATCACATGGGGAGGCAAAAAACTGTCCATTGAAACAGGTAAAATCGGTCGTCAAGCCGATGGTTCTGTGATTGTCCGTTACGGAGATACTATGGTGCATGCTACGGTGTGCGCTGCCAAAACAAAACCAGAAACTTTTGAAGATTTTATTCCACTGACGGTGAATTACCAAGAAAAAACATATGCTGCAGGGCAAATTCCAGGTGGATTTTTTAAACGTGAAGGGAAGCCTAGTGAGCATGAAGTGTTGGTCAGTCGTTTAATCGATCGTCCTATTCGTCCTTTGTTTGTGAAAGGCTTTAATAATGAAACTCAGGTTGTTTGTACGTTGATTTCTTATGACAAAAAAACACAATCTGATATTGTAGCAATGATTGCGGCCTCTGCTGCTATTACGATTTCTGGCTTGCCATTCTTGGGGCCGATTGCTGGTGCTAGAGTTGGCTATATTGATGGTCAATATGTGCTGAACCCAGATATTCAGCAGATGAAGAATACCGATTTGGACTTGGTTGTGGCTGGTACCAAAGAAGGTGTGTTGATGGTTGAATCTGAAGCGCAAGAATTATCCGAAGAAGTGATGTTAGGCGCTGTGGAATTTGGTCACGAAAGTTTGAAACCAGTTATTGATTTGATTATTTCTTTGGCTGAAGAATGTGCTAAGGATCCTTGGGAAGTGCAACAAGAACCTGCTGAATATGCGACAGTTCGTGCTGAAATTCAAGAAAAATTAGGTTCAAAGATTGCCGAAGCTTATAAAATCCACAACAAATTGGAACGTCAAGCAACTTTGGATGCTATTCGTGAAGAGGCAAAGGCCTTGTTTGAAGGCAAAGAAGTGGAATTATCCATTTATGAAAAAGTATTCCATGAAATTGAATATCGTACAGTGCGTGATTCCATTTTGGCGGGTAATCCCCGTATTGATGGACGTGACACAAAAACTGTGCGTGTGATTGAAACAGAAGTTGGTATTTTACCAAAAGCTCATGGTTCTGCTTTGTTCACACGTGGTGAAACACAAGCTATGGTGGTCACCACTTTGGGTACCGAAGATGATGAACAAATCGTTGATTCTTTGGATGGCGAGCAAAGCGAACACTTTATGTTGCATTACAACTTCCCACCATATTCCGTTGGTGAAATTGGTCGTTTGGGTTCCCCAGGTCGTCGTGAAATTGGTCATGGGAAATTGGCTTGGCGGGCAATTCACCCGATGTTGCCAAGTAAGGAAGAATTCCCTTACACCATTCGTGTCGTGTCTGATATTATGGAGTCAAACGGATCTTCTTCTATGGCGACAGTTTGTGGTTCTACCTTGTCCTTGATGGATGCTGGTGTGCCGATGAAGAAACCTGTGGCTGGTATCGCAATGGGACTTATCAAAGAAGGCGAAAAGTTTGCTGTTTTGACAGATATCTTGGGTGATGAAGATCACTTGGGTGATATGGACTTCAAAGTCGCTGGTACAAAAGATGGTGTGACCGCTTTGCAAATGGATATTAAGATTACATCCATTACCAAAGAAATTATGAAGATTGCTTTGGAGCAAGCTCACGAAGGCCGTATGCATATTTTGGGCAAAATGGCTGAATCTATTGCTGAACCTCGTGCAGAAGTTAGCCCAAATGCGCCACGTATTCATTCTTTCCAAATTGACAAAGAAAAGATTCGTGACGTGATTGGTTCTGGTGGTAAGACCATTCGTGAAATCACAGAAAAAACAGGCGCTACCGTTAATATCAATGAAGATGGTATTGTGTCTGTGGCTGCGACAGATGGTGCTGTGGCTCAAGCTGCTATTGATTGGATCAAAGGTATTGTGGCTGAACCTGAAAAAGGCAAGGTTTATGATGGTACCGTTGTAAAAATCATGGATTTTGGTGCATTCGTAAATTTCATGCCAAACCGTGATGGCTTGGTCCATGTATCTGAAATCAAACCAGAGCGCGTGGAAAAAGTGACAGATGTATTAAAGGAAGGCGACAAGGTGAAAGTCTTGTGCCAAGGTGCCGATAATCGTGGCAAGATCAAATTGTCCATGAAGCGTGTCAATCAAGAAACGGGTGAATTGATTGAATTGCCTGAAAAGAAAAAGCACGCCGAAGGTGAAGCAGAAAAGGCCCCAGAAGTTGAGTCTGGTACTGAGACATCTGCTGAATAAAACCAATAAGAAATAAAAAGCGCCCCTGTTTTTACGGGGCGTTTTTGTTTTTGGGTGCAAAAACATCTTGCAAAACTTTAGAAAAAGAGGCATGATAAAGGAAAATGAGGAGGTTTTTATGTTTGAACGTTTTTTAAAAGGGGCCCCGAAAGCATCTGCTCCGAAGCCACAAGGGACCGGGTCAGTTCGTCCTGCGTCGGCTGTGTCCCCTATATCGGCTGGTGTAGCGACAAAGGCTGTTCAGTCTGAGATTGCTCCTAAAACTGTGACGCAACAACCTACGCCCTCTACTCCAACGGTTCGGCAAGAACCCATGGCTGATTCAATGAATCCTACGGCCCGTCCTCCGATGGCGCATAATCCCATGCAGGGCAGTGCGTTGCCTTCGATGAACAAGGTACCTGAATTGCCAGATGAGGAAGAAGCGCCCGAAAACGCTTTGCCTGTGGAGGAAGTTCCTGATAATACACCTGCGCCAGAGCCTCCCTCTTTTTTAAAGGCGCCAGTTAAATCGGAAAGTCTTTCATCTGATGAGAAAGAAAAGAAAGCTCCTGTTATGCAGCCGACAATGGGGGCTGTCAAAGAACCAGAAACGGTACGTGGTGAGTCTTTACATACTGTGGATTTTGCGGATATTTGGTATACTCCAGAAGGGATTGCCTATGTGCGTGACAAAGAAACACGATTTGCTTTGACGCCGATTGAGACGGATGATTTGGAAGATTTTCACAAGGCCTTAGAGCAAGGGTTTACTGGTATGTCCAGTTATGCGGTGCGTTTTGCAGGAGATTCATATCGTGTTGAACGTGTAAATACGGTAGATGGATTGCAATATAACTGTCGTAAGATGCCGACAACGACACCTGAAATCGAAACACTTGGTTTTGCACCTGCTGTTGTGAAACATTTAACGAGTTTAAGTCGTGCTTCTGGTTTGTTGCTTTTTGCAGGGCCAACGGGGCAAGGTAAAACGACAACTGTTTCGGCTTTGATGAAGCGCTTTTTGGATACAGATGGTGGATTTTTATACACCATTGAAGATCCACCCGAAATGCCTCTTTCTGGTGTTTATCATTCCAAAAATGGTGGATTGGGCTTGTGTAAGCAAGTGCCTGTGGAAAATGATCAATGGGGCGCAGGTTTAAGGTCTGCTTTACGTTCTAAGCCACGTTATATTTTGGTGGGCGAAATTCGTACACCCGAAACGGCTAGCCAATGCTTGGTTGCAGCAACCTCTGGACACTTAGTGTTATCCACAATTCACGCCAATGGGGTTGAAGATGCTTTGAACTCGATGATTAAATATGCGGCTTCCACTGGTTTGGATAACAGTTTGGTGGCAGATCTTTTGGCTCGTGGTATTTTGGGGGTTGTACATCAACGATTAGAAGGTACGACAAAATTGAAATTGGTCTATCAATCGGCTTTTGCAAATCCAAATGCTCAAGCTGCTGATCAAATGCGGATGGCCATCCGTGATACAAATATCAATTTGGCCACATTTATGGAACAACAAAAAACCCGCATGGATCGTGGGTTGCCAATGTTTAGGGAGTGAAAAATGAACGGTATTTCAGAATTCTTTTCTTTTATTTTAAGTCCTATTACAATGTTTTTATCAGGTGTGGCGGTTCAATTCCAATCAGCCTCTACATATGTTTTAAACTTTTTTATGTCCTTTCTAAGTGGCCTTATGAACGTTCTTCAAGCCATTGTAGATTTGCTGAATTTTGGTAATTATTAACGTGGACGTCTAGCTTGCTGATGAACCGGCTGATATCTGTTTTGTAGGGTATCTTGTACTTCTTGCATCATTTCACTTAGATAAGGAACATTTAAGCTGATTAAAGCGCTGATAATTTTAAAAATGATGGCAATCACCAATGTAGCACCGATGGTTAGTCCGACACCACGAGCGATACCACTGACAAGATTTAACCAAATCAACCGAGATGTTTTATTTAAATTGGTGACATAATCACCCACACGCATGCGTTCTAAACGATCCGCGAGCTTTTCTAACTGAGTAATCTTTTCTTTTTGAGCGGGTGTTATTTCTTCAGGTTGTTTTTTTGTCATTGAGTATCTCCTTATATAATTTTAAAGTTTTATCACACATTGTTTGAATGGAAAAGTGTTCATAGGTATTTTGGGCCGCTGCTTCTTCCATCTTTTTTCTTTGTGCAGGGGGCATATCCAGTGCTTTATCCAAAGTTTGTGCAAGAGCCCTTATATCATTCGCAGGGGTTAAAAAGCCCGTTTTGCCGTCTATAATTGTTTCAGTTGGTCCCCCATGGTTAAAGGCAATCACAATTCTGTGCATGGCATTAGCCTCAGTTATCGTGCGCCCAAATGCCTCTGGTGTTGTTCTGGCGGAAACAACAAAATCGGATAACATGTAAACAAGAGGAATTTTATCACTTGGAACAGATATGATTTTGACGTTTGTTTCTTTTGGTAAAGTATGCATGGCGTCATTCAGCTCTTTTTGATATTCTGGTGTTGCTTCACCTCCCACCAAAAGACAGGTTATTTCTGTGTGTTTCATTTGTTGAGTGGCTTGCAAAAATTCAAGTTGTCCCTTTATTTTTGACAGGCGTCCTACCAATGTAATGATGGGTTTATCAACAGAAATTTGATTTTTTTCAATAAATTCGTCCAGCTGTTTTTGTGTGATTTTTTTAGGATCAAAACGATTTAAATCGGCTCCGCGATGAATAACGTGAATTTTATTTTCTGGATAGTGGTATACATCCATCAAATGTTTTTTGACATAATTAGAAACAGCGATTGTGCAGACGCCTTTTAACATACCACTATTGTATATTTTTTTGATGGCTGGTTTGATTCCATAGATACCATGATAGGAAGCAATGAACGGAATGCCTGTTCTTTTTGAAGCCAACCACACAGACCACGCCGGTGCGCGTGATCGGACATGCATCAATCCCACGTCGTTTTCTTTGGCTATTTGTGCTAATTTCTTAGCATTTTTCCATATCTTAAAGGGATTTTTTGTTTGAACAGGTAAAGTAATGTGTTTGACGCCTATTTTTTCTAATTGTGCAACCATTGGTCCGCCCGAAGATACCACGATATTTGGCATATGTGCATTTTGAAGAGCTGTTGCAATTTCAATCGTCCCAACCTCAACACCGCCTTGTTTTAAAGAAGGTAAAATTTGCATAATTGTTTTCATATATTCTCCTTACATTGGAAATACTTGACGATTTTGTGTGGCTGGCAAACGTTGATGATAATGGCGTGCGGTCATGCATTCTTCGTATGAATCGTAATCGACAGACCAATCATCTTGTGCAGAATTGACATATAATGGGCGAGCTCCAGGATAAGGTACGAATTGCGCCCATACACCAGAGGGGGCATCATTATCAAAACGCAAGTTTAAGACTGGTGGCTTTTCAGAAAAAAGAGGAATGCTGGGCCATTCAAAAGGAAATAAATCTGCTTCTTGCATACATTCACGATGATCTTTTGCAAACCAAGCAACCCCTGTGTTGGGGCGTTCCCAATAAAACACTTTCTGACCTTCCTCGCCAACCATTGCTTGGCACCCCGAAAGACAACATAGGAAAAGCATCATTAAAGCTTTTTTCATCTGATTTTCCCCTTAAAAATCCAGATTTGTATAATTTTCTACAGGCATTATACCTCCAACTTTATCTTGAAGTAAAGATTTAAATGAAGCGCGCGATTTTATTTTTGCATACCACGTTTTCGCGTCTGTCAATTTTGTCCAATTTAATTCGCCTAAATAATCTAAAACAGATAGTTGGGCTGCCATGGTTAAATCGGCATAGGAAATGTGTCGTCCGCCTAAATAGGATCGACGAGAGGCAATCCAATCTAAATAAGGCATTAAAATGTTATAATTTTTACGGGCAGCCCTTAAAACATTTGAATCTGGAACGCCTTTGTGTTGAAGTGCTTTATAAACACGTTCATCCAAAATAGGTTTCACAACATCTGGATAAAAAGAGGTACTGACCCACTCCATTAAACGTCTTACTTCGGCGCGACCGCGAGGTGTTTCTCCGATTAAATCTGGCATTGGATTTGTTTCATTTAAATAGGCACAAATTGTATGAGCGCCACTTAGTAAATTCGCATCTGGTTCTGCAATCATGGGTAAAGTTCCAAGAGGATTTTTTTCCAAAAAAGCAGGACGTCTTTCCCATGGAATTTCTGTCAGCAATGCGTGAGGAATCCCTTTTTCATAAAACGCCAGACGTACTAAACGACAAAAGGGACATAATGGATAATGATAAATAAGAGTTCTTTCGGTCATGTGTTCCTCGCTAATTTTATGAGGCTTTCAGCGATTTTTTCTGACGGCGATATTCCTTTGCCAAGCTTTATGAGGGCTTCATCTGTGTGCTGGCTGTTGCCCTTTAATAATTGTTGTATTGTTTGTGTCATGTTTGCAACAGTACACTTTTCTTGTAATAATTCGGGAATAACGGGTTGATCCATAATAAGGTTGATTAAATTGACATATTTTATCTTCAAAATACGTCTTGCTAAAGCGGCGGTTAGGTTGTTCATGCGATAGGCAATCAAGTGTGGTACACCCGCTAAAGCTAATTCAAGGCTGACGGTTCCACTGGCTGCTAAAGCAACAGAGGACGCTGCAAAGGCATTATATCGTTCTTTTTCTCCGTTGATAATGAGGTGAGGTGTTTGCCAATTTTTTAATTTTTTTTCAATTTTGTCACGTACAGTTGCGACGGTTGGAATGACAAAGAATAATTTGGGATTTGTGGCGAATAAGTTATCAGCCACTTGCAGAAAATCATTTAATAGATATTTGATTTCGTTGGATCTGCTGCCTGGGAGTAGGCATACAATTTTTTTATCATTTGAAATGTTATATTTTTCGCGAAAAGCGTTTGCATCGCCTTTATCTGCCCCACTTTCAATCACAGGATGTCCTACAAAGGTGGCTGGCATACCATAAGGCGCAAAATATTTTGGTTCATTTGGTAATAAACAAAATAAATGATCGATGAAGTGTCCAACTGTTTTGGCTCTGCCTTTGTTCCATGCCCAAACTTGGGGGGCTACTAAATGAACATGAGGAATGTTACACCCACTTTTTTTCAACATTTTATGAACTCGAGCAGAAAATGAATAACTGTCAATTGTCATAATAATATCTGGTTTTTTTTGCTCAATATCTTTTTGAATTTCTTTAAAATGTTTTAAAATCTTAGGCAGTTTTGGTAGGACTTCAAACAACCCCATAACGGCTAAATCTTTGATATCAAATAAAGATTTTAATCCTTCTGCTTGCATACTTTCGCCACCAACACCAAAAACTTGGCTATCCGGTACTTTTTCTTTTAAAGCATGTATGACGCGGGCGCCCAAAATGTCGCCAGATGGTTCTCCCGCAATTAAATACACTTTAAAGGTCATTTTATTTCTACCCCAATAATAAAGACACCCAATTGATTAGCTAATTTAATTGCTTTTTCAGATTCGCTGAATAGTACAGAATCGGCTTGAACAGCAATGCCTGCCAGCCCCGCTTCGGCAACAGATTGCACTGTATTTGGGCCAATTGTGGGCAAATCTGCCCGTCGATCTTGTTGTGGTTTTGCGGCTTTTACCAACACGCCGCGCCCGCCTTTGCGTCGTAACGCCTTTGAACGATGAATTAAAGCGTCTGTGCCTTCAATTCCCTCTACCGCTAAGACAAGGCCTTGTTGAACAATGACTGCTTGTCCTACGTCTGCTTCTCCTAGTTTTCGCGCCACTTGGACGCCACGTTTGATGTCAGAGGTATCTTGTTCTGTTGGAATCATACGTCCATAAACGCCTTTTTTAACCAATAGATGAGGTAAAATTTCATCAATACCCACAACCTTGAATCCTTCTTTTTCAATTTCTTGAATCAAAATTTTTAAAAGAGCATCATCACCTAAAGCTTTTTTCCCATGCTTTAATAGCATTTTGAAACATTTCCAATCGGGCCAAAGACCAACGAAAGAGGGGCGTTTAACGGCGCCAATCATCACGACCTCTTCTACGTTGTTTTTCTTTAAAAGCTTTAATCCTTTACCCAAAGCGCCTAACCGAATCCAAGAAAGAGGTGTTCCCTTTGGCAAGGCGTCTTTTTTTAAACAATCTTTTAATCCCACCACAAAATAGGGGCGTTTCATTTGCTCACAGGCCTGCACCAAGCAAATTGGTAAAGCCCCAGCACCAGCAATAATCCCCAATTTTTTCATTTTTATTTCCTTTCAGGATGTAAAATGCCGTTTTTGGATGGATTTTGACAGAACGCTAAAACCTTTTGAATGAGTGGATTTTGGCTGTTTTCAGTAATCATTTTTGCCAATCTATCGCCGAATACACCTTCCTCAGATAAGAATAATTCTTTAAAGGCTTTCTGTAATTCCATGACCAGTGCTTTATCCACACCTGCGCGTTGTAATCCGACTAGATTTAACCCAGCCAACCCATCTTTCATTACGATACCAAATGGAATCACGTCTTTTGGGACACCACACATGCCACCAATCATAGCGCCTTCTCCAATTCGTGTAAATTGCAAGACACCCGCCATAGCTCCAATAATTGCACGATTTTCAACGATCACGTGACCCGCAAGGCCTGCATTATTACTCATGACAATATCATCACCGACAATGCAATCGTGCGCAACGTGGGATCCCACTAAAAACCAGTTGCGTGATCCAATGATAGTAATTTTTTTATCCACATCAGATCCTGTATGGGCAGTAAAATGCTCGCGGAAAATGTTATCATTCCCCACCACTAATTTTGTATCAGTGGCTTTGTTACGTTTATGTTGACACGGAAGTCCTAAAGAAGCAAAGGGATACAATGTATTTCCTGAGCCAATTTCGGTGTCGCCATCAATGACGTTGTGAGACATAAGGCGAGTCCCAGCCCCAATTTTCACCTGTGGACCAATTGTACAGAAAGGGCCAACTTCAACGTCATCAGCTAATTCTGCCTTGGAATCAACAATACTTAATGGATGAATTTTTGTCATAATTTAGCCTTTCTTGATAAACTTTTTCCAAAACCAAATTTTTGCATCCGCTTTAACTTGTTCAGATTTCTTTTTGGTAAGTCCACGTAAAGCCACTACTTGGCGCATATACTCGTGACCTTCTTGCGCAGGTGACCCCATCAATTTTTTCATCGGTTCAACGTTTCCAATAACGCCTGCTTTTGCTGCAACTTGAACCCCACTACCAATTTTCAGGTGCCCCGCATAACCGGCCTGACCACCCGATACCACAAAATCACCAAATTCACAGCTGCCTGCAATACCGTTTTGTGCTACAATGACACAACAGCGTCCTAGTTTGACATTATGGGCAATTTGACACAGGTTATCAATGCGACAACCAGCACCAATTACTGTATCTCCCATTGCTCCACGATCCACCGTTGTACAAGAGCCAATTTCCACATCATTACCGATAATCACTCGTCCCAACTGTGGACATTTTTGTGGTCCTTTTTCGGGACTCATCGCAAAACCAAATCCATCTTGGCCGACTTGTGCGCCGGGATAGATATAAACCTTTGCCCCAGCAATACAATGTGATACTGTGGCATTTGCCCCTACGATACACATAGGCCCCATTTCCACGCCGTCTTCAACAACAGCGTTGGCACGGATATGACACATAGGACCAAGCTTGACATTTTTACCAATAACAGCGCCTGCTTCTACACGACAGCCATCCCCCAATTGAGCAGTAGGGTCAATATGGGCATCGGGCGAAATAAATGGTTCCACTACATTTGGATAAAAGGCAGAAGCTACCAAACCATAAGAACGATGGGCATCTTTGGATACAAGAGCAATTGTTCCTTCTGGTACCAAGTCTTTAAAGTTTTCAGGGACGATTACTGCCCCCGCTTTTGTGACTTTTAACTGATCACGCACAGAGGGAATAAAAGCCCATGATACATCTTTTTCTGTGGCATTTTCCAAGTCGGCCACATCATCAAAGACCTTTGTTGCATCAATGCCTTCTGGCAAAACAATTTCACCACAAGCGGCAATGTCAGCTAAACTCAATCCCCCCTGTTTTTTTTGAAAAAAGCGTGTATCAGCCATTTTGTCTCCTTATTGTAAAGTCACAGGATCTGGATAATTTACAGTTTGTGCGCGTTTATCCAATTCTTCTACAAATACTTTTGTAAAATCTGCCTTTTCAGAGGCATATAAGATTGTATTGACTGGTAATAAAACTTTAGCCCCTGTTCTTTGAGAAGTTGCTTCAATGGCTTCAGCAATTTGTTTTTCCAAGGCCTTTAACGCCAATTGAGATGCCATTGCATTTCGTTCAAATGAAGCACGATAACGTTCATTGATTTTTAAGGCTCTTTGTTGTAAGGCATTAGATTTGTGTTCAAATTCCTCTTTTGGCATTGTTTTTTGTTGTTCTGCCAATTTTTTACCTTCAGCCTCTAGTTGAATAAAGTCTTTGTCTTTCATAATGATGGCTTGAATTTGTTCATCATATTTCTTTTGTTGTTCAGCGGCAGCAACGTAAGCTTTTGCTGTTTGTTGGACTGTTTGAAAATTGATGATGCCTACTTGAGGACGTGTTACTTTATATGCGCCATAGGCTAATAATGCTACGGTCGCTACGCCAACGATAGCGGTAATTGTTTTGTTGTTTTTTTTCATGTTTTATCCTTTCAGTTTATTTATTAAATTAAAATCCTTTTCCGAAGTTCAAACGGAAAACACGTGTTTTATCATAGTCTTCTTTTGCGAAGGCATATGAAAAGTCAAAGTTGATTACACCCATTGGTGAGGCCCATTCGATACCAGTTCCAACGGCCGCGCGTAAACGGTTTGAATACTCCATTGTTTTAGCGTCGTAATCATCTGGCTTTCCGATTAAACCTGCGTCTGTAAAGAGTTTTCCTTTAATTCCCATTTCTTTTGGTAATCCAATTGGGAAGGTCAATTCTGCGCTGGCGGTTGCATACCAATCACCGCCTAAAGCGTCATCGGAGGCCTTATCTCTGGCGCCAACGCCACCATATTCAAAGCCACGCAAACTTCTGTCACCTAAGAAGTAACGGTCGTTGATGCGTAGGTCTTTGCCTCCAATGCCCCATATATAGCCACCATCGGCTCGCAAAGAAAAGACAACGTCTTCTATCACAGGGAAATATTTGATGGCAGTTGCATCAATACGGAAGAATTTTGTGTCCCCGCCTAAGCCTGCCAGATCCGTACTAAATGAGGTATAGTAACCTGTTGTCGGATTAATGCGGCTGTCACGTTTATCATAGATTAAATCTTGTCCAATCATAGAAACAACAGTTTTGCCCTTTTGTTCTTTAATAGATAAAGCGGCATCGCTATCAATATCATAAATGTTGTCTTGTTTTAATGTGTAGCGGACTACCTGACGTAAAGCATCGGTATAATTCCAACCAAGGTGAACCGTTCCACCAATGGTTTTATAACTGTAAGACGACGAATCTTCATTATCTCTGGTTGTATGATATAAATCGATACCTGCTGACATATTATAGCCCAAGAAATACGGGTCTGTGAGGCCAATCATATATTGTGTTTCACGTTGGCTGAGCATAACATTAAAACTGGCCATCTTTCCTGTACCCAAGATGTTACGTTCTTGAATACCTGTTTCAAACATCATGCCATCATAGGAAGACCACCCAATGCCAATGTTAAAAGCGCCTGTTGATTTTTCTGTTACAGACATATCTACATCAGCCAATGATGGATTCATTGGAACAGGAGATGTCGTCATTTCCACATTGGAAAAGTAATCTAAATCAGATACATTTTGCTTGGAACGACGGAGTAAACTGGCGTTGTAAGCATCCCCTTCCTTAATACGGAATTCGCGACGAATAACTTTGTCTTGTGTTCTGGTGTTTCCCTTGATATTGATACGGCGAATGAAAATTTTGTCGCCTTCTGTTACCCGATAAACAACCGTTGCTGTATGATCTTTTGTATTGGGGACAATATCAGGTTCTACATTGACAAATGCATATCCGTCATTCAACAATTTTTCTGTCAATTCATCCACAGTTTTTTCAACTTTTGTGATGTCTAAAACATCCCCTTCATCTAATTCCAGATATTTTTCCAATTTCAAATTGTCTTTGTAATCTGGTAATGTGACCTGTAAATCTTGTTTTCCAACACGATAAGGTTCTCCTTCATCCATTTTGATTGTCAAAATAAAGCCTTCTTTATCTGGTGTTAATTCAGACATAGCGTCTGTGATTTTAAAGTCCAGATAACCATGTTCGAAATAAAAACGGCGCAATAGTTCTTGATCATATTTAAAGCGTTCGGAATCATAGGTGTCTGTATTCGATAAGAAACGATACCAAGCTTTTTCTTGAGTCATCATTTTGCCCTCGAGTGTGTTTTCAGAGAAGGCATTATTTCCCACAAAGTTGATGTCTCGTACAAAAGCTTTACCTCCTTCGTTAATTTCAAAAATCACATCGACACGATTTTGATCTTTTTTAATAATTTTGGGCTCAATTGTGGCGGCAAAACGACCGTTTCTTTTATAAACTGACAATAAACGATCGGCATCCTTTTGTACTTTTGTTTTTGTATAAACGGATCGTGGTTTCATTTGAACTTCTGTTTTTAAAACATCGTCATCCAATGCTTTGTTGCCTTCAAAAAACACTTCATGAACGATAGGATTTTCTTCCACTTTGATAGTAGCTATGCCATTGTTCATCTGAATATCAACGTTTGAAAAAAGCCCCGTTGCAAACAATGTTTTTGTTGCCCGATCTAAATCACCTGCTGATACATCTTGTCCAATTCTCATCCCTGTGTAATTGGTAATTGTTGCATCTTCAATGCGTCGAGTTCCCTGAATACGCATATTTTTCAAAGTTTCCGCTTGTACATGAAAAGCAAACAAACTGACTGCTGCAAGAAGTGTATATTTTACTGTTTTCATCCGACCACCCTTTGTATAATTCTGGGAATATCCAGAAGCATTGTGTAGGCGAAGATTGTCATTAAAATGCAAAGGCCCGCCCACATAATAGCTGTTTGCATTTTTTCGGTTAATGGTTTGCGCCGAATTGCTTCAATGGCGTACAAAAACAAATGTCCTCCATCCAATAAGGGAATGGGCAACAAGTTCATCAAACCAATAGCTATGGAAATTTGAGCCACAAAGGCAACTAGGGAAATAAAACCACCCAATAAGGCATCTCCTGATGCTTCCGCAATACCCAGTGGTCCACGCATATCTTTCGGGGTGCGTTTTCCCGTTAAAACTTGCCCCAAGTAAACCAATGTATCACGTGTTGTTTCGTAAATAGTTGATATCGATTTCTTGCATGAATCCCAAAAAGAAAGATTTTTATTGATGATCACTGTTTCCCCAGCCGCTGTAATGCCTATCAAGGGTTTTTCTGTTTTTTTCTCTATACGAGGTGTTAGTGCGACGGAAAGTGTTTCATCATTTCTTTTGATTTTTAAAGTCAATTCTTGTCCATAGTTCGTCAGCAAGACTTTTCGTTGAATGTCAGCAAAGGATTCAATAGACATATCATTAATACTAATAATTTCATCATGCGGTTGTAGTCCAGCTTCTGCGGCGGCGGAATTTGGCATAACCGATCCCACAACAGGTTTTATTATGACTTCCCCAACACCCCAGAATAATCCGACCAGTAAAACAAACGCAAAGATGTAATTCATGGCAGGTCCTGCAAATATAATAGCGGCGCGTTGAGCCAAATTTTTGGACATAAATGTTTTGTCTTTATCTTCTTCTGGAATGTCTTTGTCTGAAGATTTCGCACTGGCTGCATCTTCATCTCCTAGCATTTTTACATAGCCCCCCAATGGAACTAAGCGCAATTGCCATGCTGTCCCATGCTTATCTGTTTTGGAAAACAGCTTTTTGCCAAAGCCCATGGCAAATTCAGTCACTTTGACGCCACACAGACGAGCAACCGCAAAATGTCCCCCTTCGTGAACAATGACGACGAGGGATAAGACTAAAACAAAAGCCAATAAATAAAGCAATGTTGTTATCATGGTGTCCACCAACTTTCTCCCATAAACATTACCGCAATAGCAACGGCACAAGCCGCAAAAATTAGTCCATCAAAGCGGTCGAATAATCCGCCTTGACCTGGGATAATATTGCTAGAATCTTTCATTTCCAAACGGCGTTTGATATAAGATTCAAATAAGTCCCCGATTTGGGAAATAACGGCCAAAATCCCAGATGAAACAACTAACATTTTTGTATTAAAAATAAAATCTCCGCTCATGTATCCATGCGCTTTTAAATAAAGGGCAAAAATATAAGCAATGGCCATGGCAAAGCAAATGGCGCCAATTAAACCCGCCCAAGTTTTTTTGGGACTAATTTTTGGTGCTAATTTGGGGCCCCCTATCGATTTACCAACGACGTATCCCCCAACATCTGTTGCCCATACAACAAAGAATAACCATAGGACTAACTCACGACTTACGTGACCATTGGTATGATATAGATAGCTAAGAGAAGCTAAAGGCAGACCGATGTAGGCCATGCCTAATGAAAAAGCTAGTTGTCCTTTTGTTTTATAGAATAAAGTTGTGATACCAGCTAAAATAATCCACAATGCAAAAGTGGGACGATCTTCCGTTAAAAAAACGACTAAACAAGCAAAAAGGGTCATTAAAACACTGTTAATCGTTATTTTTTTGTTGAACATTGTATCCCATTCCCATGCAAAACCCGCCCCAAGGCACGCCAAGAAAATATTGAACAATGGGATAGAGTAATCTTCATAAGCGCTTCGGCCATACCAGATAGATCCCAAGACTATGGGAACGAACACTAAAGAAGACATAATTCTTAAAAATAAATTTGAATGCATTTTTTCGCCTTTCTGTTCTTTATTGAATAAAAGCAGATTTTTGGCGTTATGTCAAGTGTTTTGGGGTAAAAAAATAACAAAAAACCCGCCTTTTTGGCGGGCCTTTGAATCTTTTTAAGCTTGATTATTTGAAAAGAGCTTTTACCGCAGCGGCCAAACGAGATGTTTGACGGGCAGCAGTACGTTTTTTAATAGTTCTTTTTCCTGCAGCACGTGCCAAAGATCCTTCGGCTTTTTTAAATGCTTTTTGAGCTGTCTCTTTGTCACCGGCAGCAATCGCCGCACGGGTTTGTTTGACAGCAGTGCGCACAGAACTTAAACGTTTTTTGTTCACTTGCTCTCTTCTTTTATTCCGACCGACGCGGGTCTTGGAAGAACGTAAATTTGCCATTTTTCAAAAATCCTCAAAATAAAATTGTTTAAACAGGTCTTTATTATACAAAAATTAAATTTAAAAGTCAATACCTTTTTTATTTGTTTGCAAAGGTCAGTTGAAGTTTCAGTGTTGTCAATGCTTTTCCAGAAAGGATTTGCAATGTCAACTCGTCTTGATCTCGGCGATAAGTTGTTTGAGACGTCTTTTGCCATCCTAAGGATGATAGACTTTCTGTGTAAAATTTTAAAATTTCTTTTGGAGATGCCTTTGTGTGTGCTGTAACGGTCATTATTTGTCCTTCGGGTGAATCAAAAGAAAAGCTGTCGTTTTCATCAATAATCAGCTCGTCCATGAGGGGGACATCAGATCCGTTGATAAATGCGGCCCTCACACCAAAAGAAAAAAGGATGAGCAGGACAAAAAGAAATTTCATTAAAAATGATCCTTGTCTGAAAAAATTTGTGTCAAGGAAGTTGGTAAAGGGGCTAGATTTCCTGGACGTACGGCCGTTGTTTTGGTGTCTTTCTTATCCTCTGGATTTGTTAATGTTCCTGTCAGTTGTTTTAAGTCAGCTAATTGTTTTTGCATATTTTCTTGAATTTGTAACCGAGCCGACTGAATTGCGCCGCTGGTTGCTTCTAAATCAGCTGTTGTAAGGAATTGTTCCAAACTTAACGTAAATTTTTCTGCCTCTTTATTTCCATTTAGGGCGGCAATAAATGCCCATTTATAAGCACTTAAATCATCTTGAGGCAAAATGTCACCCTTGTTGTATAATTGAGCCAATTGAAATTGGGCGTCCGCATTGCCGTTTAAGGCTGCTACCAAAAAACAATAAGGGGCTTGCCGTTTGATTTCATCCGATGGATTTTCCAAAAAAATGGTGCCATATTGATAGACATCTTCTACTGTGGGCATAAATACGCCCCCTCTGACTTCATCAAATTTGGCATCACATTCTGGGGCGATGGTCATTGGCTCTTGCTTGTCGTTAAAGCTCCAAAACAGATTCTGGGCAGAAGCTGTTGTGGTTGCTAAGATAAAGCCTAAAAGCAATAATTTTTTCATCGAAAAGACCCTCTTTAATACTATTCATACACGTTTTTTTTAGGAATATCAAGCACAAATTTTATTTTTTCCACCAAGTCATGAGATCCATTCCATGTAAAGGAATTGTTTTGGGTGAAACAAGATCTGATTTATGTAATAAGCGTGTGGTAGGGCTATACCAATGAGGAATAACAAGATACAAATGTAAAAGAATGCGATCCAAAGCGTGTGTGGCGGTAATCAATTCCTGTTGCGTTTTTGCAGATTTAATTTTGTCAATTAAGGCATCGACGGCTTTGTTTTTAAGCCCCGTTAAATTCGTACTGCCGATTGTGTCTGCGGCGTCTGAACCCCAATAATCTGCTTGTTCATTACCTGGGGATAAAGAATTGGCCCAAACAAACACAATCATATCATAATCAAAATGATCTAGACGTTGTTTGTATTGCAAGAGATCTAATGTTTGAATATTGACTTGGATGCCCAGACGTTTTAATTGTGCGACGAATGGCAAGGCGATTCGTTCCCAAACAGGTGAGGATACTGCATCCATGAGAAGCGTAAATTGAAAGGATTTTCCGTCTTTTTGTAAAATATTATCTTTTATTTGCCATCCTGCTTGTTCCAGTAAATCTAATGCCTCTCTTAATGCTTGTCGTGGGGGTAAATTTGGTAAAGTAAAAGGTGTTGTCAATGTTCCTTTTGGGAGTTCTTGTTCGTAAGGTTTTAATAATTTTAATTCTGTTTGATCTGGCAAAGGCGGTGCTTTTAAATTGGAATTATCAAAAAAGCTTGTTGTTCGTTGATAAAGACCAAAAAATAAATTCTGATTGATCCAATTAAAATCAAGGACTTTTGTTAACGCTTGTCGTACGCGAATGTCTTGAAACAATGGGTTGCGCAGATTAAAGACAAAACCTTGCATACCACTTGGCAGATGATGTGGTATTTCTGTGGCAATAATTTGCCCCGTTTTGACTTCGGGCCAAGATTGTTCTGACGCCCATCGTTTTGCCACATTTTCAATATGGTAATCAGTTAAACCAGAACGAAAAGCTTCAACTATAACGGTCGTATCTAGATAGGTATCATATTTGATTTCTTTGAAATTATAAAATCCAACATTCACATTTAAATTTTTTGCCCAATAGTGTGGATTTCGTATATAAGTAATGCTTCGATTGGGTTCTAAATCTTTTATCAGATAGGGACCGCTGGAGACAGGAATTTCCATTGTTGTTTTTGAAAACTCTTTGTTTTCCCAGTATTTTTTTGATAATACAGGAAGCTGACCTAAAATCAAAGGTAATTCTCGATTGTTTGTGTTTTTCAATTTAAATTGGATCTTGTAAGGGGTTAAAATTTTCACCGATTCTACGTCTTGGTAATAGGCCCGATATAAGGGGGGACCTTTTTCACGCAGGGTGTGAAATGAAAAAGCAACATCTTCTGTTGTAATGGGAGAATTATCATTAAATGTTGCGTTTGGATTTAATGTAAATGTCACTGTGTCACGATTAAAAGACAAAGCAATATCTTGTGCAATCAGACCATATTGTGAAAATGGTTCATTTGCGTTGGCTTTCATCAATGTATCGTGTGTCAATCCAATTCCTGCGGGCGGAATGCCATTGATTGAAAAAGGATTTAATGTATCAAATCCATGCGGCATAGAGGCTTTTAAAACTCCTTCTTTGTTGGCAGATGGATTGACATAATCAAAATGTGCAAAATCTTTGGGAAGTAGTGGTTCTCCATGAAGTGCTAAGCCATGGCTAGCAAAAGCTGGTAATGTCCACATCAATAAAATGAAAAGTGCAATTTTCATTTTTCTTGATCCACAAAAGATACATCTTCGATTGTTTCTGGTGCAATATCTTTATATTTACTGAGGGGTTCATCTTTTGAAATTTCTAAATGTACGGTTGGTGGTGGTGTGGATTCGAGTGTTTCTTTTGTTGTTTCTTCCACCTTGGTGTGCATCAATTCCAACATCATTTGTTTTTGTCGTCTTAACAGCAACCATCCATACACAAAGAACAACACAGCCATCATCCAGACGCCGATAATCAAAATAATCAATTCCCAGAATAAATATGGGGCCATACAACACTCCTTGTTAAAATACTGGACATTTGAAAGTATAACTTGTATAATATAAAAAAGCAAACAAAAAGGATAAAAATGCAATATCTTGATTTTGAACGTCCTATTAAGGTAATTGATGATCGCTTGGCGCGTTTGACGAGTGGAGAGAAGGCCTTGTTGGACAAGAATCAATTGGAGGTTAAAAGGTTGACGACTAAGCGGGCTCGCGTTATTCGGGCGGCATATGAAAAGTTGACACCTTGGCAAAAAGCAGAAGTAGCCCGTCACGAGGCACGTCCTCATACAGAGGATTATATTCGTCATATTTTTACAGATTTTGAAATGTTGGCTGGTGATCGTGTGGCTGCTGAAGATGAGGCGATTATTGCTGGTTTAGCTAAGTTGAATGGACAAACAGTGATGGTTATGGGGCAAGAAAAAGGGCATGATACCGAAAGTCGTATTCAACATAATTTTGGTATGGCAAGACCAGAGGGGTATCGTAAAGCAATTCGCTTGATGAAATTGGCAGAACAATATGGTATTCCCGTTATTGCTTTGGTGGATACGGCCGGTGCGTTCCCTGGTGTGGAGGCTGAGGCACGAGGGCAGGGACAAGCCATTGCATCCTGTATTGAAACTTCATTGAATTTAAAAGTACCTGTTATTTCTTGCATTATTGGAGAAGGTGGAAGTGGTGGCGCTTTAGCTTTAGCTTCTGGGAATGTGGTATTGATGTTAGAAAATGCGATTTATTCGGTGATTTCGCCAGAAGGATGTGCTTCTATTTTGTGGAAAGATTTTAAATATGCTCAAAAAGCCACAGAAATTTTGCATTTGACGGCTGTTGATATGTTGAAAATGGGTATTGTGGAAGAGGTCATTCCAGAACCCATTGGTGGCGCGCACAGATATCCGAAAGAAACAATGACAACGGTCGCTGAGGTTATCTCAAAACATTTGGTGAAATTACAAAAAATGGCACCAGAAGAATTGGTGGCGAATCGCCAAAATCGGTTTTTATCTATTTAAAAAAACTTGGAATTGTTAAATCTAACTCAGGCAAAGGGGGCTCTTTCTCTTTGTTCTTTTGAGAATCACGAGGTTTAATGTTACGCAAATTTCGTAAGTTAGGAACTAAATTGAATAAATTCGTTTTTACGGAAGTGACGTTTGATTTTGCCGTTTCATGCTCTAAATTGATAGGGTCTTCTGATTGAACTGTTGTGGCAATTTCTTCCACAGGACCAATTTGAGGCGGTGTGTTTGGCAACAATGTTTCCTGTTGTGTGGCAGGTTGCTCCGTTCCTTCTATAACCAAGCTTTCTGCTGCTGCTTGAGGCATTTTAGGTGTTGAAGTGAAGTCAAAAATGTTCTGTGGAATCAACGGAGGTTCTTCCTGAACTGGATTAGGTGTTGCTGGTGTTAAATTGATTGGAGGAACAGGATTGGCCGGAGGCGTAATTTCTGTTTTGTTTGGTGTTGCGTGAATCACATTTGGAGGTGTTTGAGATTGTTGAGGATCTAAACCTGTTGCCACAATGGAAACTTGAATGGATCCTGCTAAATTTTCATTTAATGTTGTTCCCCAAATAATATTTGCGTCTGGATCTGCCTCTTCGGTTATGCGTTGAGTGATAATATCGTTTTCAACCAAAGTTAAATCTTTGCCAGCACATACATTGATTAAAACACAGCGTGCGCCTTTCATAGACATATCGTCTAATAATGGATTAGAAAGCGCTTTTTCGGCAGCGATGGTTGCACGATTTTCACCAGAGGCAATGCCTGAGCCCATCATGGCGCGTCCCATACCCTTTAAGATGGTTGTGAGGTCGGCAAAGTCCAAGTTCACAATACCTGGATTCATAATTAAATCAGTAATGGAACGGACTCCTTGACATAAAACATCATCTGCCATTTTAAATGCTTCTTCAAAAGTGGTATCTGGTTTTGCAACACGGAAAAGATTTTGATTCGGCACAACAATCATTGTGTCCACATATTTTTTCACTTCTTCAATGCCTGCTTTGGCAATTTCCATGCGTTTTTTCCCTTCCATTTGGAAAGGAGTTGAAACAACTGCTACTGTCATAATGCCCATTTCTTTTGCCATTTTTGCAATAACAGGAAGGGCGCCTGTTCCAGTGCCACCTCCCATACCGGCAGCCAAAAAAAGTAAATGAAGTCCTGTAATTTCTTCCTTGATTTTATCGGCAGATTCTTCGGCTGAGGCTTTGCCAACTTCAGGATGGGCTCCAGCCCCTAATCCTTGGGTTGTTTTGACGCCCAACTGGATGCGTTCAGAACATAATGATTTTGACAAAGCTTGCGCGTCTGTATTAGCGGCAAAGAAATTCACACCTGTTAGATTGGAAGAAATCATGTTGTTGACAGCATTTCCACCTGCGCCACCGACACCAATGACTCCAATATTTGGTGTCAATAGGACTTCTGGGGGAGGGGTTGCCAATGTGATACCCAATGTGTTTGTCATATCTACAGGTTTTGTTTCAGCCATTCCTTTACCTTTCCGAACCAACCGACAACGGTAGGCTTTTCTTGAAAATCATCCAACACTTTGTTTTGCATACGCATTTTGGCATAAACCAATAAACCGATGCATATATTAAATGTACACGAATCATATTTGTTTGGCAAGTTTTTTATTTGTTTTATTTTGCCAATCCTTGCATTTCCCCCCAAAAGGGTACTAATTTTTTCAGTTAAACCAGCAAAACCAGCTCCACCCCCCGTTAAAACAAAACGATTTGCCACTGATGAAAAAGTGGTGTCTTCATTCAGTTGTTGGGCGAGAGTCGTTAAAATGGCGTCTAAACATGGCAAGATTGTCCCGATTAAATCAGATCTCATCACTTGATTGTTTGCCCCTGTATCATCGCCTAAAACAGGCACAATCACAGGTTCCAATTCATCGCGAGGAGATAGCATAGCTGCACCATTGACGACTTTGCGGCTTTCTGCACTTTGTAAATCGGTATTAAAATTTTGAGCGATGGCGCGTGTAATATCGTTTCCACCACGGGGTATTAGTCCCAGTTGCATGAGTCCGCCCCCAATTAAAATAGCATAACTTGTGGATCCTGCGCCGAAATCAATGACGGTTGTTCCTAAATCCATTTCATCTTCATTTAGAACAGCTAAAGCGCTGGCATATGGGGTAGCCACTTTGGCAGCAACAGTGATATGGCACCAGTCTAGAACTTTTAACAAGTTCATTGTTTGTGTTTCGGGAATTGTAATGACGTGAATTCTTGCCCCTAAAGTATTGCCATGAATACCACGAGGGTCGGATCGCCCTTGTTCATGATCAACAGAATATCCAACGGGGATGGCGTGTAAAATTTCTTCGTCAGCGGGTATTTGTGAAGCAAGCATACTGTTGACAAGTTGACGCACATCATCACTTGTGATGGCTCGTCCACCAGGAATGTCCATTTCATCATATAATTGAATGGATTTTATTTGGCTGGATGAGATATTGACAAAGACACTTGAAATAGTTCTGCCTGCCATTTTTTCAGCTTGTCGTAGGGCGTTGTCTACGCATAATTTAGCCGCCTCTATATCCCAAATCGTGCCAATTTGAATTCCCTTTGATTGAACCACGCTGTGCGCGATTACTT
>DFKH01000026.1 GCA_002373815.1 Alphaproteobacteria bacterium UBA3650 | reverse complement strand
GATACAGCTTTCCATCAAACAATGCCTGCCGAAGCATATATGTATCCTCTGCCCTATGAAATTTATGAAAAATATGCAGTCCGTAAATATGGCGCACATGGGACAAGCCATAAATATGTGGCCCGTCGGGCAGCTGAATTATTGGGCAAACCATTGGATCAAACAAACTTGATTACGTGTCATATTGGAAGTGGATCATCCATTTGTGCCATCAAAGGCGGCAAATGCATTGATACCTCTATGGGGTTGACGCCATTGGATGGGCTGATGATGGGGACACGTTGCGGATCCATTGACCCAGCTACAGTAGGCTTTTTAATGCGTAATGCTGGCCTAGATATTGATGCGGTCGATAAAATGATGACAAAGCAAAGTGGTTTGCTTGGCATTTGTGGTGTCAATGATATGCGCGATGTTCATGCCAAGATTGCTGCTGGCGATGAAAAAGCCAAGTTGGCATTGGATATGTTGACCTATCGCATTCGTGGCTTTATTGGCAATTATTTTGCTCAATTAAACGGTCAACTGGATGCGTTAGTCTTTACCGCTGGTGTCGGCGAAAATGATGAAATCGTTCGTCGCGAAGTTGTGAATGGTTTGACTGGTTTGGGCTTTAAGCTCAACGAAGAAGAAAACAACAAACGCCCTGGCGAATATGCCTTGATTTCTGCGGAAGATTCCAAATTCAAAATCTATGTCATCAGAACGAATGAGGAATTAGAAATCGCCAACGAGACTTTGGCTTTGATGTAAGAATCAAACAAGATAAAAAAACAGGAACCAATTGGCTCCTGTTTTTTTCTTGAAGCAAATATACCTATCTGGTTTTAAAACGTCGCACACAAATTCATCGTACTTTTTTCCCGAATTTTTTGATGATTCTGTCTTCCAGAATTTCGGCCCAGTCACGAGCGACTCCATTTTCTTCACATACTGACAAAGTTTTTTTGAGAGACCTATCTTTTTCTTGTCCCAATTTCTCATCCGTCAAATTTACCCCCATATTTTGCAGTTCTGTCTCTAATTTGTGCACCATTTGTTGCTGACCAGCTTTAATCATAGCTGCGTCGCGATTTGAGGTATTTAGTAAATCTATATTTTGCACAACAACTTGAGTAATGCGCCCAAGCACTGCACCCATCGAAACTAAAACAGCCCGAGTATCATCTGGAGTTAAATCCTTGGGAAGATTCAATTCGTTGAACATATTTATAGCATGGTTTGCAAGATTTATCATAGTTTTCCGTTTCAAAGTTGCTTGTACTGGTTTCATTTCATTCTCCTTTTTAAGTTATAAAAAAACACGGCTCTATGCACCATGCATATCAGTCAGTGTGTGGTTGATCATCGTCATTCTGAGGGGTGTTCCCGAAGAATCCTTTAAAGATCCTTCACGTTCGTTCAGGATGACATTTACATTTAGCCGTGCGCTTTGCGCCCGTCTATGAAAGGCTAAGCAATACCCACCCACACACAATGAAAAATTATCCTTATTTATCAAGCGTTTACCTTTATAAGTTAAAGTCATAAAAGAAGTTGTTTCATAGCTTTTCATAACATCAGTATAACAGACTTCAGATCCATGTCAAGCGTTTTTTAATACTTTCCTTCGTAAGCATCCAGATACATTTGCTTGATATCCTCAATCAAAGGATAAACAGGGTTAGCACCCGTACATTGATCATCAAATGCCAAGCGCGCCAATTCATCCAAATTCTTCTTAAACGTTCTTTCATCAATACCATACTCACGAATAGATTTAGGAATACCGATAGCCTTTTTTAATTCAGCCACTTTTTTAATCAACAAATCCACCTTTTTATCTTCTGACATTTTATCATTTCCCAAGTACAGCACATGTGCAATTTGTGCATAGCGTTTTTTGGCCTCTGGGGCTGCATATTGTGGAAATGCTGTTTGTTTTTTAGGCGCATCATTGGCATTAAAGCGAATCACCTGACAAATCAACAAAGCATTCGCCACGCCATGAGGAATGTTATACATTGCCCCTAATTTATGCGCCATAGAATGGCACACCCCCAAGAACGCATTCGCAAAAGCCATACCTGCGATTGTGGCCGCATAGTGCATTTTTTCACGTGCCAAAGGATCCTCTGCTCCATATTGATAAGAACGTGGCAAATAACGGAAAATTTGTTTAATCGCTTCCAAGGCCGAAGAGTTTGTAAAATTCGTAGCCATGACGGATACATATGATTCTAATGCATGTACAAGAGCATCAATACCACCTGCAGCCGTCAAGCCTTTTGGCATATCATCCACAAAGTTTGGATCAATAATCGCCATAGAGGGTGTTAAAGCATAATCAGCCAACGCATATTTTACATGTGTTTTGTCATCTGTGATAATTGAAAATGGTGTCACTTCCGAACCCGTTCCAGATGTTGTAGGGATACAAACCAACTTCGCTTTTTCTCCTAATTCTGGCACGCGGCAAATACGTTTACGAATATCCATAAAACGCATGGACAGATCTTCAAAATTTGTTTCTGGATGTTCATACATCAACCAAATAATCTTGGCCACATCCATAGGCGACCCCCCACCCAAAGCAATAATCAAATCAGGCTGATAGGAACGCACCATCGTCATGGCTTGTTCAACCGTAGAAAGTGTGGGATCTGGTTTCACATCAAAGAAAATTTGATACTCCGTTCCAATTTCCTCTAAGACATCCGTAATCGTACGCGTTGCCCCTGAATCAAACAAGAATCTGTCTGTAATAATAAACGCACGTTTTTTACCCTCGTATTCGCGAAGCGCCAAATCGGTTGCCCCACGTTTAAAATAGATTTTTGGCGGAACTTTATACCACAACATATTCTCTCTCCTTATTGCAACAGTTTTATAATTGACTAAATGTTTGGGACCAACGTTTTCACTAACCGAATTACCACCCCATGAGCCACAGCCAAGCGTGAGTGAAGGTTCAAGACGGAAGTTATACAAATCCCCAATTCCCCCATGAGAAGATGGTGAATTGACAAGGACACGTCCTGTTGGCATTTTATCAGCAAATTTATCTATTCTATCTTGATTGGCTTCATTTGTGTAAAGTGCAGATGTATGCCCCAAACCACCTAATGTTATAAGGGCATAGGCAATTTCCATCGCTTCATCAAAATTTTTGGCTTTATACATGGCCAAAATTGGGGACAATTTTTCATGTGCAAAAGGATTCGATTCAGCATATGACGTTTGCTCTGCAATCAATACCTTTGTGTCTTTTGGCACTTCGATACCAGCTAATGAGGCGATTTTTTCTGCTGGTTGTCCTACAATAGCGGCATTCACAGATCCTTTATCGGTCAAAATAATTTTTCCCAATTTTGCTATTTCTGGCTTTGTCAAAAAATAGGCCCCACGATAGACAAACTCTTTTTTGACATGCTCATACACATCTTTTACAACCACCACAGATTGCTCGGAAGCACAAATCATCCCATTATCAAAAGTTTTCGACATGAGTATTGAAGAAACGGCTCGCACAATATCTGCCGTCTCATCAATAACGGCGGGTACGTTACCAGCTCCGACACCTAAAGCCGGTTTGCCACTTGAATAAGCCGCTTTCACCATGCCTGGACCACCTGTTGCCAAAATACCTTGAATTTTTGGATGTGTCATCAGAGCTTGGCTAAGTTCCACAGATGGCTCATCAATCCATCCGATAATGTCTTTCGGAGCGCCAGCTTTCACCGCTGCTTCTAACACGACTTTTGCGGCCGCTATTGTACAATTCTTTGCATGAGGATGTGGCGAAAAGATCAAACCATTTCTTGTTTTTAAACAAATCAATGATTTAAAGATAGCAGTCGAAGTCGGATTTGTTGTTGGAACAACGCCCGCTAATACCCCCAATGGCGAGGCTAAAATTTTAATCCCATTGACCTTGTCTGTTTTAATCAAACCACACGTTTTCATATCCTTATATTTATTATAGATATACTCAGAAGCGAAGTGATTTTTGATAATTTTATCTTCTAAAACGCCCATACCCGTTTCTTCAACGGCCATTTCTGCCAAATCAATGCGCATTTTGTTTGCAGCCGTTGCAGCCGCTTTAAAAATAGCACGTACCTTTTCCTCTGGAAACGTTGCGAATTGTGTTTGTGCCATATGTACACGATGAATTAAACCATCCAAATCCGCTACTGTCTTTACTTTCTTATTTGTCATTTCTTCCCCTTTATTAAAACGCTTATAAGAAATATATACAACTTATTGTCTTGTGTCAATGTGTTTTTAAAAAAAATAAAGCACCATTTCTGATGCTTCTAAATTTATTGGTCGGAGGGATGGGATTCGGACCCACGACCCCCACGTCCCGAACGTGGTGCTCTACCAGGCTGAGCCACCCTCCGATGATGGCAATATTATACCAAACCAACTGAAAATTGCAAGAATTATTTGCACAAAAAAGTCCCCACACAAATGCATGGGGACTTGCAAGTCATCATTTTACACTTTAATAATACCACGCGCAAAGGCATAAATTGCAAACAATGCAACAACCACCAAAACACTCGCTAAAATTTTCTCAGCAAAACTCATGCGACTCTCTTTGCCTTTTGCCCACAAGTAAATTGGCAATCCAGCAGCAATAAAAACAAGCGCCATCAATAAGTAGTTTAATCCTGCGGCATAGATGAGCCAAATGGCATATATACTGCCCAAAATACCGGTCAATCTTGCCGACCAACGAGAAACACCCGTCACCACTTCATCTTCACAGATTTTCCACAAGTACAGGCAACTAAACAGATATGCCGGCAACACCATCACACCTGTAATCGACAACATTGTGTTCCATGCATTATTTGAAAAATAAACCAGCAACATTGCCACCTGCATCAATGCTGAGGTTATCCATAATGAAAAACTCGGCGCACCTTTTTCGTTTTCCTCGGCGAAGCGCTTAGGAAAGGTACCATTTTGTGCCATAGATTGCGGCATTTGTGCTGTAATCATTGTCCAACTGAGCCAACTTGCTAAGACAGCAATCAATAATCCGATATTCATCAACCATGATCCCCAACGTCCAACAGCTGCTTGCAACACACCGGCCGTAGATGGATTGGCAATACTTGCTAATCTTGCTTGTGTCATAAAACCAAATGGTAAAACGGATAGTAGTATATAGATGGATAAGCATCCTAAAAATCCTAAGACAGTTGCTTTACCTACATCATTTTGACTTTTGGCACGACCAGACAGCACAACTGCCCCTTCAATACCAATAAAGGCCCACAATGTCACGAGCATAGAATTTTTAACCTGAGCGCCTATATCACCTAATTTCCCATGACTTAGTTCACCCCAAAAATCAAAATCAAACTTATCAATGTTAAAGACAAAAATCATAATAACACAAAACAAAATCAGGGGAATAATTTTTGCAATTGTTGCAATCAAGTTGATCTTTGTCGCTTGTTGGACACCACGTAACACGAGGCAATTAAAAAACCAAATTAAACATGAACCACCTATGATACTTGCTAAATTATTTCCTCCTGCAAATACACCTGGGAAAAAGTAATTGAGGGCATCCATTGTAATCACAGCATATCCCACGTTTCCACAAATTTGGCATAACCAATAGCTCCAACCTATATTAAAGCCCATATAAGGCCCAAATCCAGAACGTGCATACATATAAATACCAGACGTTAAATTCGGTCTTAAGTTTGCCAACAAACGAAATGTATTTGCAATAAACCATATGCCAAGTCCTGTAATCAACCATGCTAAAATAACACCGCCAACACTTGCGGAAGCAGCCATATTTTGCGGTAATGAAAAAATACCACCGCCAATCATTGAGCTAACCACAATACCCGCAAGGCCAAAAACACCTAATTTACCTTTAACAATTTGTTTTTTCATTTGTAAAATCTCCTTTAAAAAATCTCCCCTCAACGCCAATGATTGAGGGGAATATATCTACTTTTTACGTTTTCCCGCACTCACTTCAACAGGTGGGGCAAATTCAAAATTCAAAAAACCAAGTGCCGTTAAACAATATCCAAAATTTTGTGTAATATTCACATAATTATGGAAAAATTGAAACTCACTGTGTTGTTGACATCCACGCAGTTGTAGTTCATGGTTCATTGATTTTGTCAACCACATTTCACAATGCGATCTAGCAATGTCATCATCAATGTAGGTATCAAAATATTCCACATATTCTGCGGCCCAACCGCCTAAAAACTTGCCACGTCTGTCTTTGCCCCAAACAACACCTACACCTGTTGCAATAGCTTTATGTTCTGTGGACTTAGCCCCATTTCCTGCCATAATGACTTCCAAAACAGCCCCATGTTTGAAATAAGGTGCTACCTGATCAACGGGGACTATATTCCCATACAGTTCTGGTGGCAAAACTGATGTGTAAGGAATCACATTAAAATCTTGAATTTTTGCTTGCATCAAAGCAGAATCATAGCAAAATGTTTCAAATGGTTGTGGGGGTATACCATCATCCGCTAGCCCTGCTCCCCCTGTGTGAAAGGCCAAAGTTGGATATCTTGTTCCTAATAACATATATTTTCTCCTTAAAAAAATAAAAGTTAAGGCTTCCCGACCGGTCAAGCCTATTTTCCATTTAGAGTAGCCATCCAACACTTACAAGCTGATCAAAAGTCTATCTTGCACATCATCTAAAAGACCTTATATCCACTTTGTTGTTTAAAAAGGAGGAGATATGAAAAAAACAATATATTTAATGGCCACTGCATTGGCTTTAACGATTTTGCCAGCCAAAGCCGAAATGGTAACTGGTGAAGTGATTACAATCACTGATGGATTGATGACAATCAAAACAAAAGATGGACAACAAATGTCCTTTCAAACAAATGATAATACAACTTATCGCAAAAAAGAATTCCACAAACATCACAAGAAAAAACGCGGTATGCGTGGTCAAGCAGAGTGGAGTTATGAACCTATCGCTGAGGAAGAAGATTGGGTGGAAATCATCTATAATCCCAAAACGGGAACTGAAAATGTCTATGAGGTAGACAGCGTCACCGTATTTGATGACTAAAAACAAAACACTCATGCGCCCCTAACTAAAGGGGCGTTTTTTTATTTGCATTTCTTTTTGAGGTGTGATAGCATGTTTATATTATTGATTTATTAGGAGACATAACATCATGAAAAGTTCTGCTTTGCAAAGCCCCCCCCCCTACGAAATAAGT
>DFKH01000013.1 GCA_002373815.1 Alphaproteobacteria bacterium UBA3650 | reverse complement strand
TGCGTGCTGTGTTTGAAGTGTTGGGTATTCAAGACGTGGTGGCAAAATGCACCGGTTCAAACAACCCACACAACATGGTTCGTGCCACCTTTAAGGCTTTGTTAGACGAACATTCTCCACGTGCAGTGGCGGCTCGTCGTGGCAAAAAAGTCGGTGAAATTGTTGGCAATCGTGAAGGCAAAGTGGCTGATGAAGCCGCTGCTGAATAAGGAGAGGTAACATGAAACTGAATGAAATTAAAGATAACAAAGGTGCCAGAAAATCCTTGATGCGTGTCGCCCGTGGGGTTGGCAGCGGTAAGGGTCGTACAGCTGGTCGTGGCTTTAAAGGTCAAAAATCTCGTACAGGTGTTTCTATCAACGCTTTCGAGGGTGGTCAAATGCCAGTTTATCGTCGTTTGCCAAAACGAGGATTTAAAAATATTTTCCGTAAATTCTTGGTTGGTGTGAACGTCGGTGATTTGCAAAAGGCCATTGACGCCAAGGTGTTGGCAGCCGATAAAGAAATCAATGCGGTTGCATTGATGGAAGCAGGCCTTGTCAAAAAGGTTAAAGACGGTGTCCGTTTGTTGGGTAATGGTAAATTGACCAGCAAAGTGACAATCCGTGTTGTTGGCGCCACAGAAACAGCCAAAAAAGCGGTAGAAAAAGCTGGTGGTGAATTGATCGTTGAACCAATCAAAAAAACAGTGTTGGTCAAAGGTCAAAAAACTTCTAAAAAAGAAGTGAAAAAGCCAGTTAAAAAAGCCAAAAAAACAAAGTAATAAGGGAGGGTGAATCAAATGTCTTTATCAGATAAAATGGTCGCAAATATGGATGTGTCTGCTTTTTCGAAAGCAAAAGATCTGCATAAACGTCTTTGGTTCACCCTTTTAGCTTTGATTGTCTTCCGGATTGGAACTTATATTCCATTTCCGGGAATCAATCCAGCCGTCTTGAACGATTTCTTTTCGTCAAATCAGGGGGGCTTGATTGGTATGTTTAACGCCTTTACAGGCGGTGCGTTGTCGCGTATGTCAATCTTTGCATTAAATATTATGCCTTATATCTCAGCATCTATTATTATTCAATTAGGCGCTAGTGTGATTCCTTCTTGGATGGCCTTGCGTAAAGAAGGGGAAGCTGGTATGCGCAAGTTAAATCAATATACGCGTGCTTTAACAATTGCAATTACTGTTGTACAATCCTATTTTATGGCTTTGGCCTTGGAACGTGGTGGTGCGGTCATTATGCCGTCTGCCCACTTGTTTGAATTGTCCACAATTGTCTCATTGTTGAGTGGAACAATGTTTGTGGTATGGTTGGGCGAACAAATTACCGCTCGTGGTGTAGGAAATGGAACTTCTTTGTTGATTATGGTCGGTATCGTAGCAAACATTCCATCTGCTTTGATTCGTATGTTGGAAGATGGTCGGGCAGGGGCTATGTCCACCATGACAATTTTATTGGTTGGTGCAATGATTTTTGCGGTAATTTACGTGGTCGTTTTGTTTGAGCGGGCACAACGCAGGATTATTATTCAATATCCAAAACGTCAAGAAGCAGGGCGTTTAATGCAGGGTGTGAGTTCACATTTGCCATTAAAGATCAATCCAACAGGTGTCATGCCCCCCATCTTTGCAAGTGCATTATTGGCAATCCCTGTGGGTATTTCGCAGTATTTTTCTCAAAATACAGAATCTGATTTTTGGAGCAAAACAGCCCTGTATTTAACACCAGGTCAATGGGTATACATGGTGACATTTGGTGTCTTGATTGTGTTTTTTACATTCTTTTATACGGGGATTCAATCTAATCCAAAAGAAACAGCCGAAAATTTAAAACGTCAAGGTGGATTTGTGGCTGGTATTCGCCCCGGTGAGAATACAGCTCAATATTTGGATTATGTGATTACACGTTTGACGGTCTTGGGAGCTGCTTATTTAACCATTTTGTGTATTTTGCCAGAATTTTTGATTGCTACATTTAATGTCCCATTCTTCTTGGGTGGAACAACATTGTTGATTGTGGTCTCTGTGATTTTGGAAACGGTCAATCAAGTGCAATCTCATTTAGTGGCCTATCAATATGAAGGTCTGATTAAAAAAGCCAAATTAAAGGGGAGGTTATAATGGCAAAATATAATCGTATCGTTTTGTTAGGGCCACCAGGGTCTGGAAAGGGGACACAAGGGGCTATTTTGGCCGAACGTATGGGAGTGAGAGAAATTTCTGCGGGCGAGTTGTTGCGTGCAGAGGTAAAAACAGGTTCCGATTTGGGGAAAGAAATTGCGGCACGTATTGATAATGGACAATTGGTTTCTGCTGATTTAATCGTACGTCTGATGACTCAGGCCTTTTTGGCGCCAGAAAATGCAAATGGCTATATATCTGATGGTTTTCCCCGTTCAATTGAACAAGCAGAAATGTTAGAAAAAGTTGAAAATACACCAGACTTTGAAAATAAAAAGATTGATTTAGCACTTTTAATTGATGTTCCTGATGAATATATTTTGGAACGTATTTTGGGACGTACTCAATGTGCAAAATGTGGTGCGTTCTATCATGAGAAATTTAAACCTACAGCAATCGCGGGTGTTTGTGATGTCTGTGGGGGTAAAGAATTTGTCAAACGGGCGGATGACACCGAAGAAACGGTTGTATCTAGACTCCGCGTGTACCGTGAGGCAACGGCTCCATTGATACCTTACTACGAAAACAAGGGGCTATTAGTTCGTGTTGATGGGACGGGACCCATTGATGCGGTAAGTGAAAGGATAAAAGAAATAGTAAAATACTAATTTTGTGCTTGACAAATTGCGAGAAATAGTTTATAATTCCCACTCGTAATTCAAGCCATCGCTTTAAAGAGCAATTGGTTTTTATTGTTTTAAATTAGAAAAATGGAGAAATAACCTTGGCACGTATTGCTGGTGTAAATATTCCGACAGATAAATTGGCCGTCATTGGTTTGACGTACATTTATGGTATTGGCCGGAAAAAAGCTGAAGAAATCATCAAAAAAGCTGGTATTCCCATGACACGTCGTGTGAATGAGCTGACAGATGATGAAACTTTAAAAATTCGTGAAATCATTGATAAAGACTATCAGGTGGAAGGTGACTTGCGCCGTGAAGTTTCTATGAATATTAAACGTTTGATGGATCTGGGATGCTATCGCGGATTGCGTCATCGTAAGGGATTGCCTGTGCATGGTCAACGGACCCACACAAATGCCCGTACTCGTAAGGGTAAGGCTGTGGCAATCGCTGGTAAGAAGAAAGTGACGAAGTAAGAGGTTGAAAATGGCTGAAAAGAAAGTAGTCAAAACAAAAAAACGCGATAGAAAAAATGTGGTGGCTGGTGTAGCACACATTAATTCGACATTTAATAACACGATAGTAACAATTACTGATCAAAATGGAAATACAGTTGCATGGTCTTCTTGTGGTGTAAAAGGGTTTAAGGGAGCTCGTAAATCAACTCCATATGCAGCCCAAGTTGCCGCTGAGGATGCTGCTCGTAAAGCAGTTGAACACGGTATGAAGAGCGTGGATATTGTTGTGATGGGACCTGGTTCGGGTCGTGAATCTGCAATCCGTTCTTTCGGTGTTGCTGGCTTGGTTGTGACGTCTATTAAAGATGTGACACCTCTGCCACACAATGGATGCCGTGCGCGTAAACGTCGTCGTGTTTAATTTTTAACAAAAGGAACATACCATGATGATTCAAAAGAATTGGCAAGAATTGATAAAGCCTGATCATGACAAACAAGTTATTGAACAAATCGTGCCGGGCTATAAGGCCAAAATGGTGATTGAACCGTTGGAACGTGGTTTTGGTTTCACATTGGGAAATGCATTGCGTCGTGTCTTGTTATCTTCTTTGCAAGGTGGCGCTGTGACGGCTATTAAAATTGCTGGTGTACAACATGAATTTTCTTCCATCCCAGGTGTTCGTGAAGATGTGACGGAAATCGTGTTAAACATCAAAAACTTGGCATTAAAGGTAGATGCTGAAGGACCTCAACACATTTATTTGAATGCCAAAGGTCCTGGTGTTATTACTGCTAAACAAATAGTGACAAATCATACCATTGAGGTAATGAATCCAGATTTGGTAATTTGCACATTGGATAAAGATGCCACAATTGACATTGAAATGATGGTGAATACAGGGAAGGGCTATGTGACAGCGGCAGAAAATCGTCCTGCAGATTGCCCAATCGGTTTATTACCAATCGATTCAATTTATTCTCCAGTGAAGTCTGTCAATTATGAAGTGGAAAACGCACGTGTCGGTCAACAAACAGACTATGATAAGTTATCTTTGACTGTTGAAACAAATGGTGTTCTGACACCAGAAGATGCCGTTGCATTGTCTGCTCGTATATTGCAAGATCAATTAAAGGTATTCATTAACTTTGAAGAACCTGAAGAAGTCAGTGCTGAAGAAAAAATTGCTGAATTACCATTTAATAAGAATTTGCTCAGAAAGGTGGATGATATGGAATTGTCTGTCCGTTCCGCAAATTGTTTGAAGAATGATAATATCGTGTACATTGGTGATTTGGTACAAAAGTCCGAATCTGAAATGTTACGCACACCGAACTTCGGTCGTAAATCTTTGAATGAAATCAAAGAATTGTTGGC